>CABUMZ010000111.1 GCA_902492825.1 uncultured Collinsella sp. | reverse complement strand
CCGGGTGGGCTGATAAATAGATGTGAGTAGGGGCTCTCCCGTGCATGGACGGGGGAGCCCCTTGTTGCGTTCTGGTTGTTGGTGCGACCTACAGGTGCGAGACGATCAGTTCCATCTTGCCTTCGAGTTCGATCTGGTCCACGGCGCTGGGTGCCAGCAGGTGGCTTCCCCTGTGGACGGGGTCGCCGCAGATGGTGCCTTCGCCGTCGATGACCGACAGGCACATGAAGGGCCAGCGCTGGTCGAGGGTCTTGCTGCCGTTGACGCGCACGCGATCGACGGTGTAGCAGGGGTTGGACTCGAGCTCGGTCACGCCGTCCACCTCGGGCGCGGTCACCGTGCCGTCGGTCGGAGCCTGAGCATCAAAGTCGATGCAGTCGAGGCTCTGCTCAATGTGCAGCGGGCGCAGCTTGCCGTCAGTGCCCGGGCGGTCGTAGTCGTACAGGCGATACGTCACGTCGCTCGATTGCTGCGTCTCCAGAATCAGCGTGCCGGTCTTGATGGCATGCACGGTGCCGGAGTCGATCTGGAAAAAGTCGCCCTTGTGGATTGGCAATACGTTGAGCATGTCGTCCCAGCGGCCATCCTCGATCATCTGTGCGGCCTCGGCGCGGTCATGCGCGCGCTGGCCGACGATGATCGTGGCACCGGGCTCGCAATCCAGCACGTACCAGCACTCGGTCTTGCCCAGGCTGCCGTTCTCGTGCTCGGCGGCGTACTCGTCGTTGGGGTGGATCTGAATCGACAGATCGTCCCTGGCGTCCAGAATCTTAATGAGCAGCGGGAACTCCTTGCCCTCGCAGTTGCCAAAGAGCTCGCGATGCTCGGCCCACAGCCACGACAGCGTGTGACCGGCGTAGGGACCCTCGGCAATCTGACAGTCGCCGTTGGGGTGTGCCGAGATGGCCCAGCACTCGCCGATGGGACCCTCGGGAATGTCATAGCCAAAGACGGTCTCCAGCTGGCGGCCACCCCAAATCTTCTCGTGGAAGATCGGCGTGAGTTTAATCAAATCGGACATGTGCATACTCCCATCAGGTTGCGCAGACGCCTCGCGAAATAAGCCAAAGCAAGCGCCCGCCGGATTACAAACTTAAGGCAACGTTACGTTGTGCAGCTCAAAGCGGTCGCCAACGTTGCGCGAGATTGAGTACTCAAACGCGGCACCGCTGTCCAAAAAGCCAATCTGGTTGAGCTCGAGCAGGGGAGAGCCGGGCTTGGTGTTCAAGCGCTCAGCCTCTTCCTCGGTTGCCGCCACGGCGCGGATGGTGCGGTGGAAGCTCGAGATCTTAAGCCCGCACTGCTCGCGGATATAGCTGTAGACCGACGCGTACAGGTCCTTTTTCTTCAGACCCGGGATCAGCTCGAGCGGCATATAGGTGTACTCGATAACGATGGGCAGGCCATCGACCTCGCGTACGCGCACGATGTGATAGGCAAAGTCGTCTTCGGCCATTCCCAGCTGGGTGGCAACCTCTGCCGGCGGATTGACGATCGAGAAATCGTAGACCACCGAGGCGACCTTCTCGCCGCGATGCTCGTACGAAAAGCCTTGGGCGCGGTCATTCTTGCCCTGGAAAAACGCTTTGCCGGGAAGCCCCGCGGTGTCTTTGACGTAGGTGCCCGATCCACGACGACTGGTGACCAAGCCTTCCTCGGTAATCTGCTCAATCGCGCGCTTGACGGTGATTTTGGAAACGCCATACAGCTCGCAGAACTCAACGACGGTGGGCAGTTTGTCGCCCGGCTTAAGGGCGCCATCCTCGATGCTGCGACGAATATCCGCAGCTATTGACTCATATTTGGGAATCATGGAACCCCCTCTCTAACATGAATAGTGGTAAAAGTAAGTATACCTACTATAAAAGCATCCATATCGCTTTCATCAAAGAAGTTCGAGAAAGAAAAACAAGAAAGACGCTTTACATCAGAAATTAGAGCGCTATAGTTACTAACAACAAGCGAGATGCATGAGCATCGCCTGTACCGCTTGGAGACGGATTTGTTTTGGTGGGTCGGATATCCGGATAACCGGTGCGCGCCCGCGCCGGATTACCCGCCAAAGCAAACCCGTCTCCAATCGGAGGCTCAAAGACACGAAAGCGAGGACTTCGATGGCACAGTATCAGCTGCCCAGCGACTTTTTCTTTGGCGCGGCCATGTCCGGTCCGCAGACCGAGGGCCAGTGGAACCAGGGCGGCAAGCTCGAGAACCTGTGGGACACCTGGTCCATGCAGGATCTGGGCTCGTTCTATAACCGCGTGGGTTCCTATGGCGGCAACGACTTTATGGCCAAGTACAAGGACGACCTTCGCATCATGAAGGACCTGGGCCTGGATACCTATCGCACCTCCATCCAGTGGAGCCGCCTGCTCGACGCTGACGGCAACCTCAACGAGGAGGGCGCCGCGTGGTACCACGAGCTGTTCCGCGCTTCCCGCGAGGCAGGCCTGGAGCCGTTCGTCAACCTCTACCACTTCGATATGCCCACCTACCTCTTTAACCGTGGTGGTTGGGAGAGCCGCGAGGTCGTCGAGGCCTACGCGCACTACGCCGACGTCGCTTTCCGCGAGTTCGGTCAGGAGATCAAGTATTGGTTCACCTTTAACGAGCCCATCGTCGAGCCCGAGCAGCGCTACCAGGAGGGCGTGTGGTTCCCGCAGCTCCACGACTTTAACCGCGCTCGCACCGTGCAGTACCACATCTCGCTGGCGCATGCACTGGCCGTGGCCAACTACCGCAAGGCCTATGACGAGGGCGCCGTTCGCGCCGACGCCAAGATCGGCATGATTAACTGCTTCACCCCGGTCTACACCAAGGAGAACCCCAGCGAGGCAGACCTCGAGGCCGTGCGCATGACCAGTGGCATCAACAATCGCTGGTGGCTCGACCTTATCACCAAGGGCGAGCTTCCCGCCGACGTGCTCGACAGCCTGGCCGAGGGCGGCGTCAAACTTCCGTTCCGCGCCGGCGACCAGGAGATTCTCAAGCAGGGCGTCGTTGACTGGCTTGGTTGCAACTACTACCACCCCACGCGCGTCCAGGCGCCGGCGAGCAAGATCGACCAGTACGGTCTGCCGCACTTTGCCGACGACTACGTGTGGCCCGACGCCGTCATGAACAAGAGCCGCGGCTGGGAGATCTACCCGAAGGGCCTCTACGACTTTGGCATGGACTGCGCCAAGAACTATCCCGATCTTGAGTGGTTCGTTTCCGAGAACGGCATCGGCATCATGGATGAGTACAAGAACCGTGACGCCGGGGGGACCATCCAGGACGACTATCGCGTCGACTTTGTGCGCCAGCACCTTGAGTGGGTGGCCAAGGCCATCGACGAAGGGGCTAAGTGCCGCGGCTACCACTACTGGGCCGTCATCGACAACTGGTCCTGGGCTAACGCCTTCAAGAACCGTTATGGCTTTATCGAGGTCGATCTGATGGACGGCTACCAGCGTCGTCTTAAGAAGTCGGCGGCTTGGCTCAAGCAGGTTGCCACGACCCACGTGGTGGACTAGCGACCGAGCGCTCAGCCCAAAACGGGCGCTCAGCCCCTGCGCAAACGCGCAAAAACAATGGCACATCTGGTGGCAGAGAGCGACAGACCACCGTGCGCATAGGAAAAGGCCGGATTTGAAAGTTAGGAGCAATCATGGCCAGTGACAACGGAAAGAGCTTCCTCGACAAGTTTGCCGAGGTCTCTGCGAAGGTGGGAAACCAGGTTCACCTGCGTTCCCTGCGCGATGCCTTCGCGACCATCACGCCGCTCTATATCCTTGCGGGTATCGCGGTTCTTATCAACAACGTCGTGTTCCCTCTGTTCCCGCTCGATGCGGCGGGTCTTGCCAACCTCCAGACCTGGGGCTCGGCAATTACCCTGGGCACCCTTAACGTGTCCGCCATTATCTTGGCGGGCCTGATTGGCTACAGCCTCGCCAAGAACGAGCGCTTCGACAACCCGCTTGCCTGCGTGGTCGTCGCCATCTCTGCCTTCGTCATCATGATGCCGCAGCAGATCACCGCTACCCTTGCCGCCACGAGCCCGCTGCTCACCGACAAGATCACCTCCGCCGAGGTCACCGGTGCCCTTTCGACCGCTAACACCGGCACCAACGGCCTGTTCTCGGCCATCATCATCGCCCTGCTCGCCACGACGCTCTTCATCAAGATCTCGGGCGTCGAGAAGCTCAAGGTCAAGCTGGGCGAGGGCGTGCCTCCTGCGGTCTCCAACTCCTTCAACGTCATGATCCCGATGCTGCTCAACCTCTCGATCTTCGCTGTCGCCTCGGCTCTGCTTGCCGTCTGTGCCGGCACCGATCTGTGCACCATCATCTCCACCTGGATTTCTAACCCGCTCAAGAGCATCATGAACGCCGGTCCGTGGGCCGTTATCCTCATCTACACCCTCGCTAACCTGCTGTTCTGCGTTGGTATTCACCAGTCCACCATCTCTGGCGCTACCGTCGAGCCGATCCTGACCATGCTCATCGTCGACAACATGGCGACTTTTGCCGCCGGTGGCACCATCCAGCCCGACCACTACATGAACATGCAGATCATCAACAGCTTCGCCCTCATCGGCGGCTCGGGCTGCACCCTCATGCTGCTGCTCGACACCTTCCTGTTCTCCAAGAACAAGGCTTCCAAGACCGTTGCCAAGATGGCCATTCTGCCTGGCCTGTTCAACATCAACGAGCCGGTCATCTACGGTTACCCCATCGTGTACAACCTGCCGCTCATGATCCCGTTCGTGCTTCTTCCCGACCTGTTCATCGGCGTCACCTATGGTCTGACCTGCGCTGGCATCATTAGCCCCTGCATCGCCCAGGTGCCTTGGACCATGCCTCCCGTCATCAACGCCCTGCTCGCTACGGGCTTTGACTGGCGCGCCGGCGTGTGGCAGGCCCTCGAGCTGGTCATCGGCATGGCTGTCTACCTGCCTTTTATGAGGATCTCCGAGAAGGCCATTGCCAAGCAGGAGGCTCTCGCCGAGCAGAACGCCTAACGTCCGTTCTCCCTTTCACCTTTGCGGGCGCCGGTCCGCGGTGCCGGTGCCCGCAGCTCTCTCCTTGCGTATAAATGCAGGAGGCGGGCACAATAGCCGCAAGGAATAAAACCAGTTGTCGTCTGCGCGCCGCGCAGTTATAAGGAGGAAACCATGAAGAAGATCATGCTTTGCTGCAATGCCGGTATGTCCACGAGCCTGCTGGTCCAGAAGATGCAGGCCGAGGTTGCAAACCGTGGTCTGGATATTGAGGTCGAGGCTCGTCCCATGAACGAGGCCCACGATCACCTGGACGAGTGCGACATGTTGCTGCTTGGTCCGCAGATCGGCTACACCAAGGGCGATTTTGAGAAGGAGGCCGCCGGTCGTTTTCCGGTCGAGGTCATCAACATGGTCGACTACGGCCGCATGAACGCTGCCGGCATCATCGACCACTGCGTCAGCGTGATGGGCTAGGTGCTCCGCATGGAGGATATGAACGAACTGCAGATGACCTGCTTCGAGATCATCAGCTACGTCGGTACCGCCAAGAGCATGTACATAAATGCCGTGCAAAAGGCCAAGGAGGGCGATTTTGACGCCGCCGAGGAGCTTATCAAGCAGGGCGACGAGGCCTATAACGGTGGCCACGATGTTCACATGGGGCTTCTGAAGAAGGAGGCCAACGGCGAGCGTAACGGCGAGGCCCCGTTGATTCTGCTGCATGCCGAGGACCAGATGGCCGGTACCGAGACCATGCGCGTCATGGCGACGGAGCTCATCGAGATTCACAAGCAGCTGCAGGTACTTCAGGCCTAGTCGGCGTTATCGCCGCGATGGGCCGTGCGGTCCAACAGACAACACAGTCCCTTTGACGGGCGCCGGGAGTCTCCGCCTCCCGGCGCCTTTATATTTGGGGAAGGTCTTGCGCGACCTATTAAGCGACCATTCGCGTTTCCCCAGATAAAGCCTGCCAAAACAAACCTGTCCCTTTTTGGTAGGTTTTTGCCTTGGGAGCGGTACCATACAGGCAATGTTTAAACGAGAAAGGTGGGCTCCCATGGAACCTAAGCAGTACTACATCGGCATTGACGTCGGCGGCACTTCGGTTAAGGAGGGCCTGTTCGACGAGGACGGAAACCTGCTGGCCAAGGCCATCGTGCCCA
>CABUMZ010000110.1 GCA_902492825.1 uncultured Collinsella sp. | reverse complement strand
TGCCTCCGCAGGCGGCGACGCCCGCTGCAGCGAAGGCTGCATTGGCTGTGGCGCCTGCGTCACGGCCTGCCCCCACGGCGCCATTGCGCTGGTCGATGGCATCGCCCGCGTTGATCGCTCCAAGTGCACGGGCTGTGGCCTGTGCGGCATGGCGTGCCCGCAGCGCGTGATTGCCTTCGTTCCCGGCTACCAGAACATTCTGGTGTGCTGCAACAACACCGATAAGGGCGCCATTGCGCGCAAGATCTGCGACACGAGCTGCATCGGTTGCGGTATGTGCGCCAAAAAGTGCCCTGCCGGCGCTATCCGCATCGAGGACAACTGCGCCCATATCGACGGCGCGGACTGCCTGTCGTGCGGCATGTGCGCCGTCGTCTGCCCGCATGGCGCCATTCACGACCGCACCGGCATCGCCGCCGGCGTGTAGAAGGGAATCACCATGGCACAGGAATTCACTTTTACCGTTAACGGCGTGGAGCGCACAACGACCCAAAACAAACCGCTGCTGCGCTACCTGCGCGACGACCTGCATATCCATTCCGCCAAGGACGGCTGCTCCGAAGGTGCTTGTGGCACCTGCACCATCCATGTGGACGGCGCGGCCGTCAAGGCGTGCGTGCTGACCACCGCTCTTGCCGCCGGCCGCAACATCGTGACTGTTGAGGGCCTGCCCGAGGATGTGCGCGAGGCCTTTGTGTACGCCTTTGGCGCCGTGGGCGCCGTGCAGTGCGGTTTTTGCATCCCCGGTATGGTCATGGCGGGCGCTGCGCTCATCGCCGAGGATCCCGAGCCCACCGAGGAGCAGATCAAGTACGCCATCCGCGGCAACGTCTGCCGCTGCACCGGCTACAAAAAGATTATCGAGGGCATCTCGCTGGCCGCTGCGGTGCTCCGCGGCGAAAAGCAGATCGACGAGGATCTGGAGCGCGGCGACAACTACGGCGTAGGCAAGCGCGCCTTCCGTATCGACGTGCGCAAGAAGGTGCTCGGCGAGGGCAAGTACCCCGACGACATCGACGAGATCGACCAGCCGGGCCTGACCTATGCCAGCGCCGTGCGCTCCAAGTACCCGCGCGCCCGTGTGCTCTCCATCGATACCTCCAAGGCCGAGGCCCTGCCCGGCGTGGTGGGCATTCTGCGCGCCGAGGACGTGCCGGTCAACCAGGTCGGCCACCTTATTCAGGACTGGGACGTCATGATCGCCCAGGGCGATATCACCCGCTGCGTGGGTGATGCCATTGTGCTGGTGGTTGCCGAGGACGAGGCGACGCTCGAGAAGGCCAAGAAGCTCGTCAGGATCGATTACGAGCCGCTGGAGCCCGTGCGTAACATTGTCGAGGCCAGGGCTGCCGACGCCCCGCGCCTGCACGACAGCTTCTTTGCCTTTGGCAACACGGTGGAGCTCAAGGACAACGTGTGCCAGAGCCGCCATGTGACGCGCGGCGACGCCGCCAAGGCGTTGGCGGAGAGCGCATTTACCGTGACGCAGCGCTTTACCACGCCCTTTACCGAGCATGCCTTCTTGGAGCCCGAGTGCGCCGTCGCCTTCCCGTACAAGAACGGCGTCAAGGTGCAGTCGACCGACCAGGGTGCCTACGATACGCGCAAAGAGTGCGCCCACATGTTTGGCTGGGATAGCGAACCCGAGCGTGTGGTCGTCGAGACCATGCTCGTGGGTGGCGGCTTTGGCGGTAAGGAGGACGTTTCGGTCCAGCACCTGGCCGCGCTCGCCGCATATAAGTTCCAGCGTTCTGTGAAGTGCAAGCTCACGCGTGCCGAGTCGCTCGCTTTCCATCCCAAGCGTCATGCCATGGACGGCACCTTTACGCTGGGCTGCGACGCCGAGGGCATCTTTACCGGTCTGGACTGCGAGATCAACTTTGACACCGGCGCCTACGCGTCGCTGTGCGGCCCGGTGCTCGAGCGCGCCTGCACGCATGCCGTCGGCCCCTACAAGTACCAGAACACCGACATCCGCGGCTTCGGCTACTACACTAACAACCCGCCTGCCGGCGCGTACCGTGGCTTTGGCGTTTGCCAGTCCGAGTTTGCGCTCGAGAGCCTGATCGACTTGCTGGCCGAGAAGGTCGGCCTGGATCCGTGGGAGATTCGTTACCGAAACGCCATCGAGCCGGGCGAGGTTTTGCCCAACGGCCAGATTGCCGACTGCTCCACGGCGCTTAAGGAGACGCTGCTCGAGGTCAAGGATGCCTACTACGCGCATCCCGGCCACGCCGGCATCGCCTGCGCCATGAAGAACGCCGGTGTGGGCGTGGGCTTGCCCGATGCCGGTCGCTGCAAGATTCGCGTCGAGAACGGCGTGGCTACGGTCTATGCCGCCACGTCCGACATCGGCCAGGGCTGCAACACGGTGTTTTTGCAGGACGTTGCCGAGGCCTGCGGTCTGCCGCTGAGCTGCATTGCCAACGGTGAGTGCTCTACCGAGAACGCTCCCGACTCCGGCACCACGTCTGGCTCGCGTCAGACGGTCGTGACCGGCGAGGCCGTGCGCGGCGCCGCTTTCTTGCTGCGCGATGCCATGGTTGACATCGAGGCCGGCAGGCCTGCGCCCGATGCTCCCGTGAGCGCGCATGGCGACGGCGTCAAGATCGAGTACGACGACGGTCGCGCCTATCAGCTGCGCACGCAGGAACTCGTCGCCGGCCAGGGCATGCATCCTCAGGACCCCGCGGCCGCCATCAAGGCACTCGAGGGATGCGAGTTTGGCTACGTGTATCTGGAGCCGACCGACAAACTGGGCGCCGATGTTCCCAACCCCAAGAGCCACATCTGCTACGGCTTTGCCACACATGTGGTCATTCTGGATGATGATGGCCGCGTGAGCGAGGTCTATGCCGCGCACGATTCCGGCAAGGTGGTCAACCCCATCTCCATTCAGGGTCAGATCGAAGGCGGCGTGCTCATGGGTATGGGCTATGCGCTTACCGAGGACTGGCCGCTCAAGGACTGCGTACCCCAGGCAAGGTACGGCACACTCGGGCTGTTCCGTGCGCCCGAGATTCCGGATATCCACGCCATCTACGTGGAGAAGGACGAGCTGCTGCCCGTGGCATACGGCGGCAAGGGCATTGGAGAGATCGCAACGATCCCCACGGCGCCCGCCGTACAGAACGCCTACCGCGCGTTTGACGGCAAGCTGCGTCCGGATCTGCCCATGGTGGATACGCCGTACAGCCGCGCCCGCAACCGTGGGTAGGGTAGGGCGCGGACAGCCATTGCCGATGGGCTGTTCGCGCTCACCATCAACTGCATATGCTGCGCTTTTGGCCCCGGCTCCATCGCGAGCCGGGGCCTTTTGTTTGGAGCGGAAGCTGCGTCCCAGAATCCGGCCCCGGAGTGGGATGCACTTTCCGGAACAGCCTTCAAGCGGAAAGTATGTCCCGGAATTTCGCTTCAGAGTGGGACACAGTTTCCGCAAGAGGTCTCATCCGGAAAGTCTGTCCCGTTCTGGGCCTCGATTCTGGTCCCTGGTTTCCGCTAGGCATGCCATCCGGAAAGCGCGTTCCGTTTCGAGCACTCAATCTGGGATTTGCTTTCCGGAGGCGGTTGTTTGTGGCGCGATGCCAATTACGTTATAGCTAGCTATATTATAAGCAGCTATAATATAGCTAGCTATAACGTAGAAAATAGAAGGTGCGCTCATGTTTATCGGCAGAACAACGGAAATGGCCGAGCTCAATCGGCTCTACAGTTCGGATTCATTCGAAATGCCCGTAATCTACGGCCGCCGCCGCGTGGGCAAGACACGCCTCATCACGGAGTTCATTCAGGGCAAACGCGCTATTTACTTTCAAGCGCGTCGTACTAATGCGGAGGCGAATCTGCAGTACTTCAGCCAAGCGATGCTTGCCGGTCAGACGGGTGCGGTAAATGTATCGTTTCGAAGTTTTGACGAGGCATTCGATGCGCTTGCCGCCATGTTGCACGGCAGCCGTTTGGTCGTTGTAATTGACGAGTACCCTTATCTGGCTCAGTCGTGCCCCGAGGTCAGCTCGCTGCTGCAGGAAAAGATCGACCACTTGTACAAAGAGACCAAGCTCATGCTTATCCTGTGCGGGTCGTCGCTTTCGTTTATGGAAGAGCAAGTGCTGGGCTACGAGAGTCCGCTCTACGGAAGGCGAACGGCGCAGTTCAAAATCATGCCGCTCGATTTTATGACGACGCTCGACTTGTGGCACAGCATGGATCGCGAGGATGCGGCAGTTTGCTATGGCATGACGGGCGGTATCCCCGCTTATGTCGAGAAGGTCGACCCGTCGGCATCGCTCAAAGACAACATCAAACGCCTGTTTCTCAACCCCTCGGGCTATCTCTTTGAAGAGCCGAGCAACTTGCTACTGCAAGAGTGCCGCAATCCCGAACAATACGATGCCATTGTGCAAGCAATTGCCCAAGGCCGCTCGAAGCTCTCAGAGATTGCCGGCGTCGCGGGGATTCCGGCGAGCAACGTCAAAATGTATGTTGACAAACTGATATCGCTCGGCATCGTCGAGCGCGAGTTGCCGCTCAACGAGACAAGCAATAAACGGGCCGTGTATCAACTTTGCGATCAGATGTTTAGGTTCTGGTACCGGTTTGTGCCGCAGAACATCGGATTGATTCAAAACGGCATGGCCGAGATGGCGTACGGACGCATCGAACCGCATTTGTCCGACTATATGGGCACGGTATTTGAGCTCATTTGCAAGCAGTATGTGTATGAACTTGCGCGCGCGGGCGAGCTCGATGTGGTTCCCGCAACGGTGAGCCGTTGGTGGGGAACG
Source organism: uncultured Collinsella sp. (assembly GCA_902492825.1). Classification (GTDB taxonomy): domain Bacteria; phylum Actinomycetota; class Coriobacteriia; order Coriobacteriales; family Coriobacteriaceae; genus Collinsella. The sequence continues at coordinate 1,383 of CABUMZ010000110.1, read as the reverse complement.
GACAATCGAACGCGCACGCAAGAAGAGATCGATTTGATTGTCGATGACGGGGAGGGCGCGGCACTCTTTGCAGAATGCAAATGGCGCAACGAGCCGGTGGGCGAGGATGTTCTTGAAAAACTCGTATACCGAAGCGAGCTCTTTAGACGGCAGCGCAAAAGCTACGCGATCTTCTCGAAGCGTGGCTTTGCGCAAGGGTGCCAGGAGGCTGCAGCGAGCAGGGGAGACGCCAAACTGATCTCGTTTGCCGAGATGTGCGATCGGGGATAACGAAGCGCGTCCTGATTTGATGCTGGGAATGGGATGCCGCTTTCCTTTTGCTTTCCCTGGCGGAAAGCGTGTCCCAGATTTCGCCCCCAGAGCGGGATGCCGTTTCCGGATCGGCCCTCAAGCGGAAACTACGACCCGGAATACCGGCTCAAACCGGGATGCGTTTTCCCAACGGCGCCTCTACCGGAAACTGTGTCCTGGAATCGACCCTCAGGGCGGGACGCGTTTTCCGGTAGAGGCCTGGGTGGAAAGCAGGTCCCAGAATCCGGTTAACTCGGTGGTCAGGTGGTTGAGCGAGCGTCGCGCCAATGATGCCAAGCGTAAAACCTACAATGAAAATGGCGTAAAAACTACATTGAGAACGGCGTAAAAACTGCATTGAGAATGGCGTAGTTTCGCTGGATGACGTCGCATGCTAGCGCTGTAGGAGCGGTTGGCCTGCAAACCTTGGGCTTTCGGACGAGCATGCGCGAGAGACAGCAAGCCAGTACGTGCGCTCGAAAGCTCGCGTTTGCGTGTTCCTTTCCACCTACGGCGGCATCGACGGCAGTGTCCATTATTTCCGCGACGAGAAGGGCCTTGAGGTCGATCTGATCGTCGAGCACGACGGGCGCTGGGGAGCCATCGAGGTCAAGCTGAGTGATGCGAAGGCAGACGACGGAGCGAGAAACCTCAAGGCGCTGGAGAAGAAAGTGCTCTCCAACCCTGCCGCACAGAATGCTGCGCCGGCGTTTTTGGCGGTCGTGGTTGGAAAGGGGAACATCGCCTACGCACGCGACGACGGCGTGGCAGTGATCCCCATGGCGGCACTTGGGGCGTAGTGGTTTTGTGGGCGCGCCAGGCCTCCATTACCGAAAATCCATTTGTTAAACCCGGCGCTCGTGGGTAAAATAAGGTCGACGGCAGCCCAAGTTGTGGTTAGCTGGGCAGCGCCGTTACTCACTTTAAGGGGTCAATGCCTTAACGGCGTCGACCCCTCTTGTTTTGCTTCGAACACTGCTTGAGTGCCTCGGAAAGCCCGATAAGCGCCGTGAGGAGCGAGGCCAGAGCGGTCAGGAGCCTCACGAAATCAATCAGATCGGTCATGGGCATCACCTCCCATCGTATGGAGGG
>CABUMZ010000109.1 GCA_902492825.1 uncultured Collinsella sp. | reverse complement strand
CACATTTTGAGCATATCCTCATGGATAACATCAAGGCGGCCTTGGCCGCCTTTTCCGTGAATGCCGTGTCTCGAATTTCCGGTTATATCCTCGTGACCTTTAACGAGCATCAGGCCGACGAGGCGGCGCGTGTCATCCGCACCGTCCCCGGCGTTGCCCGTGTGTCCCTGGCGTACCACACCAACCGCGACCCGCAGGAGTACTGCGCCGCCGCCGTCAAGGCGCTGCGAGAGTTTGGCCCCTTCGATTCGTTTAAGGTTCACGCCAAACGCTCCAATACCGACTATGAGCTCACCTCGATTGATATCAATCGTCAGGTGGGCGAGGTGCTGTGCGAGGCCTTCCCCGATAAAAAGGTTCAAATGCACGACCCCGATGCGATGGTGCACGTACTGGTGGTCCAGGGTAGCGTTTACGTGTACGCGCGCTCCGAGCGCGGCGTGGGCGGTCTGCCGGTGGGTTCTGCCGGCAAGGTCGTGACGCTTCTGTCGTCGGGCATCGATTCTCCGGTGGCGACCTGGATGCTCGCGCGACGCGGCGCGGTGTGCGTTCCGGTACATTTCTCCGGTCGTCCGCAGACGCCTGATACGAGCGAGTATTTGGTGCAGGACATCATCCGTGCGCTTGAGCCGGGTGTCCAGATCGGCCGCCTGTACGTGGTGCCGTTTGGCGATTGCCAGCGTGAGATTTCCGTCACCTGCCCCAGCAACCTGCGCGTGATCATGTATCGCCGCATCATGTATTCGGTTGCCGAGCGCATTGCGCATATCGAGGGCGCCAAGGCCATCGTGACCGGCGAGTCGCTCGGTCAGGTTGCCTCCCAGACGCTCGAGAACATCATGGCCGTCAACGAGGCCGTGAAGATTCCCGTGTTCCGTCCGCTCATCGGGTCCGACAAGCAGGAGATCATTGCGCGCGCTCAGGAGATCGGCACGTTCGATATTTCCACCGAGGCGGCGCCCGACTGCTGCACGCTGTTTATGCCGCGTCGTCCCGAGACGCACGCCAAACTCGATGCCGTGCACGAGGCCTGGGAGTTGTTCGACCACGAGGAGATGATCGAGCGCTTGCTTAAGCAGACCGAGTACATCGACTTTTCCAGCAACACGTATAAGGCCCCTAAGACCTTAAAACGCAAACATTCGGAGCTTGCTCCGCGTGAGATTTACCAAGATCACGAGTAATTGCCTGCATAGACCGACGATGCGCCCGTATCGTCGGTCTTTTGCTATCTGGGCAAATGATGCCAAGATGTTCATTCGCTGACGTGTGACTGAATAAATGGACACTTTTCCGCAAGGTTTTTGTCAGATTTTGGTTTGACCGCGATAACCAGTGTGGACGTGCGGAGGCTTCGGCGCTCGTTTCCTGACACGATGGTGTTGGGAGGTGTTTGCTATGGCGCAGCGCGAATATCACGAACGGGTTAAACGTATGGACCGCTGGGCAGAAAAGCTGCTCGGGCATAAAGCGGTGGTGGTGGCGATTTTGGTTGTCATTGCCGCCGCGAGCGGCTTGGCGATGGCAAGTTTTAGTAGCCGCTCCGGCGGCGTGTCGTTTGAGCATAGTGATGAGGCAAGCGCCTCAGATGCGCGCGGGGCCGGGGATGCGTCTCCTGATGATGCCGATGGGTCTTCGGGCAAGAGCTCCTCTGCTGCCGAGGTGTACGTTGATGTGGATGGCGCCGTTGTGAGGCCTGGCGTGTATCGGCTCAAAGAAGGAGCACGGGTGTCCCAAGCGATCGATGCCGCCGGAGGGCTTACGGCCGAGGCGGACGTGACAGGGCTTAACCGTGCGTCCAAGATCACAGATGGCCAAAAGATTTATGTACCGACGGTGGGGGAGCAACAAGCGGCTGCGGCGGTCGGCGGGGCCGAAAGTAGTACTGCCACGACTCCTGGCGCGGGGTCTTCGTCGGGGCTCGTGAACATCAATACGGCTAGCGCGGCGGAACTGCAGACGCTCTCGGGCATTGGGCCTTCTATGGCTCAGTCGATTATCGATGAGCGGACAAAGAACGGTGCTTTTGCCTCAGTCGATGACCTGATGCGCGTATCGGGAATCGGTGAGAAGAAGCTCGCCAAAATCAAAGATTGCATTTGCGTATGAGTGCGACCGAGCGCGAGCAAGTGATGCCACCACGGCCATTGATGCCGTGGACGATGGCACTTTGTGCCGGCTTGTGTGTGAGCTGTGGCTTGGTACTTAACATGGCGGCCGATTTGCTGCTGGGTGAGCGGACGACACCCGTCACATTGCTTATGGCCATTCCCGTTGCTGCTGCGGCTTGCATCGTATTGGCTCGGTCCTGTATGCGCCTTATGCGGTGGAGACGATGGCTGTATGCCGCGGCCCTTGGCATCGTGGCGGGGTCGGTCGTGTCCGCGGGTTGGGCGATTGGGGCGCTGCGTGCTTCGAGGGCGCTGGATAATCGGGCTGCGAGCAGTCTTGAATTTGTTGTGCGCGGTGACCCTTCCATCAATGACGGTGCGTACTCCTATACCTGCGATGCGTATGCGGGCGAAAAGCGTTTAGGTCAGGTGCGGCTGTCGTGTGATCGCGAGCTCGGCGTCGGTTCGCATGTACGTGCTATCGGTCGAATTTCGCGCCTTGAGAACGATGCGTATGGGCGCTCGCGCGTACTCCGAGGCGAGGTGCGCAAGGTTAAAGCCGTTCGGATTGTGTCGGTCGATGAGGGCTCTTCGGGGCCGCTGCTTCGATTGCGAAATGGGCTGCTTGCGTCCATCGCGCCTGCGACCGACCCGGCGCGTTCGCTCATAGCCGGTGTCGTCTGCGGTCGTTCGGCCGAGCTGCGCGCCCAGCCGGCGGGCGACTGGTTTTCGGTGACGGGAACGGCGCATCTTATCGCCGTCTCGGGCAGCCATTTGGCTATCGTGGGGTTTGTAATCGAGGGCGTCTTGCAAAAGACTCGGTGTTCACGCGGTCTTCAACGGGCGATATTGGCGATAACGCTTGTGGGTTACGCTGCCTTTACGGGCGCGTCTCCCTCGGCCGTGCGCGCGTGCTGCATGGTGTTCGCGACGCTTGTCGTAAACGGCGCGGGGCGTCGCCGGCACGGCCTTTCGGCACTTTTCGTAACTATGTCCATCTTTGTGCTGCTGCGGCCGACGGTGCTGTTCGAGATGGGCTTTCAGCTTTCATGTGCCAGCGTCTTTGCCATTCTGTGCTTTTGCCCCTATGCGACCTACGCTTTGGGTAAGCTGGGTGTGCCATCGGGCGTTGCCAGCATGCTTTCCGTCACGCTTTGCTCGCAACTGGCGACACTTCCCATCACCATTCCTGCCTTTGGTACGTTCTCGCTCATTGCTCCGCTGGCGAATGCGGTCATCGGTCCGGTGGTGAGTCTCCTGCTTGCTGTGTCGATCGTGCTGGTTCCCTTTTCGCTCGTGGAGCCGTTGCAAGCTTGGGCGCTCGTTGTGCCCATGATTGCCGCCCGTTGCGCGCTGTTCTTCGAGCAGCTGTATGCCGCCGTGCCGGGTGCATCCGTGAGCGTGCCGCCCGATAGCATGTGGATTTATCTAGTGCCGTGTTTGCTGGCGGTTCTGCTGGTCTGTTGGCCGCGTCCCCGTGCACGTCCCATGGCGGTGGGGCTGCTGTGTTTGATGCTTGCAGCGGCCGTTCCGTATGTCTATTGGGATCGATTCGCTCCGCCTTCGGTGACGGTGCTCGATGTGGGGCAGGCCGATGCGATCCTGGTTCGTCAGGGTGGCGCTGTGGCGCTCGTGGACTGTGGGCTCGATGAGCGCGTGGTGTCGGCGTTGGTTCGCAATAACGTGCACCATATCGATGCCGTCGTTGTGACGCATTGGGATGAAGACCATTGGGGTGGCCTTCCTGATGTGCTCGATCAGTTTTCGGTTGGAACCATTGTGGTCGCGGCTGATGCGCTTGACGGCGCGCCTGCTGAGGTCCTGAATCGCCCCGGCGTAACGTATCGGCAGGTGGCTTGCGGAGACACGGTCGATATCGGCGCGTTTCGGACACGTGTGATGTGGCCGTTTGACACGGTGGATGGCGAGGGCAATGAGGACTCTCTTGTTTTGCTGCTTTCCTATGCTCAGGAAGGCAAGAGCTTGCGCGTGCTCCTCACTGGTGATGCCGAACTCGATCAAGAGCGCGAGTTTGTACAGGAGGTGGGTGATATCGATGTGCTCAAGCTAGGGCATCACGGCTCAAAAGTTTCCGTCGACACAGACCTGCTGGGCACGCTTAAGCCCGAGCTCTCTATCGCGAGTGCGGGCGAGGGCAACCGCTACGGCCATCCATCCGATGCCTGCATCGATGCCGTTAAGGAAGCGGGTGGTGCGTTCGCATGCACCATCGAACACGGCGACATTACCGTCACGCCGACTGCGAAGGGCTTTGCGATGCGATCCCAGCGGCCGTGATGACATCGTTGGCGCGCGGTGGACCCCTGGGCTAAAATGGCACGGTACGAATTCGAGAGTCTGCGAGAGGGGAGCGCAATGTCCGAAACCGGTCTGCTGCCGGCATATCTGATCGTCGGTACCGATGGGGTCAAGCGCGACCACGCCGTCTCGCGTATGAAAGCTCGCTTGGAAAAGTCGGGTATGGTTGAGTTCAACCTCGATGAACGCGACATGACTAAAGATCCCGATATCGAGTCGATCATCGGCTCGCTCAATACCTTTCCTATGGGTAGCGAGTTTCGCCTGGTGATCCTCGACGGCTGCTCCAAGCTTTCCAAGGCGATTTCTGAACCGCTCGTCGAGTACCTCGCAAGTCCCAGCCCCACGACGGTCTGTCTCATTATCGCCGACTCACTTGCCAAGAATACGCGCCTGTATAAGGCAATCGCCAAGATCGACAAGAAGGCTATCGTCGATTGCTCGGGTACCAAGCGCTGGGAACTGCCGCGCCGTGTTCAGCAGATGGCGACGCAGCGCGGTAAGTCCATCTCGACGGCTGCTGCCGAGGAGCTCGTCTCGCGTTCGGGCGAAAACACGCGCATGCTCGATAACGACCTGGCAAAGCTCGCCCAGATGGTCGAGGCGCCCCAGATTGAGCTTGCCGACGTGGAGCGCTGGATCGTGCGTACGGCCGAGGTTCAGCCCTGGGACTTCCTCAACGCCGTCTCGGCTCGCGATATGCGGCGTTCGCTCGAACTCTTTAAGCTTCTGCCCTCCAAGAGCTACGTGTGGACCTACACGCTGCTATGCGGTCGCATCCGTGAGCTGATTGTTGCTAAGGCGCTCGATGGGCGTGGGCAGGGGCGTGAGCTCGCCGCGACGCTCAAGCTTCAGGCCTGGCAGGTCAAGAATCACCTTACCTGGGCACGTCGCTTTTCGATGGCAGAGCTCGTCGCAGCGCTCGAGGGTGCCGTCGATGTGGAGCTCGCGCTCAAGGGCTCAGCCGACTCGGAGACCGCGCTTTTGCTCTGGATTACGAACATCTTGAGAAAATCGTGATGATACCTGCCTATTTGACAAATTCGTTCTATCCCTTTGAGGGGGAGCGTGCTATAGTAGGCGCTTGCATGACCTCACCGTGTCTCAGAGGTGTCATACATTTTTTGCAAGGAACTCGAAAGGAACTCCAGAAGTGGCAAACATCAAGTCTCAGAAGAAGCGTATCCGCACCAATGAGGCAGCTCGCATGCGTAACAAGGCTGTCAAGTCCGAGCTCAAGACGCTGACCAAGCACGTCCAGTCCGCCGTCGCCGAGGGCGACGCCGAGAAGGCCCAGGCTGCCCTCAAGACCGTCACCAAGCGTCTCGACATGGCTGCCGCTAAGCATGTCATCCACAAGAACCAGGCTTCTAACCGCAAGTCCGGTCTTGCCAAGCTCGTGAACAGCATCAACGCTTAAGTTGTAAATTTCACACCACACAGATTACGCGCATAAATGGAGCCTGTTTTATGGAACAGGCTCCATTTTTTGTACCGCTCGGGTAAGATAGTCCGCATGAATACTTCAATTGACATTTCCCACATCCGTAACTTCTCGATCGTTGCGCATATCGACCATGGCAAGTCCACGATCAGTGACCGCATCCTCGAGCTCACCCATACCGTCGATGAGCGCGACATGGAGTCGCAGCTGCTCGACACCATGGACATCGAGCGCGAGCGCGGCATCACGATCAAGTCCAATGCCGTCCGCGTGTCCTATGACGCCGACGACGGCGAG
>CABUMZ010000108.1 GCA_902492825.1 uncultured Collinsella sp. | reverse complement strand
CAGCCTGCGTACCGTCGTCAATATGAAGGCACTCGGCGAGTACACCGTTACCGTCGACTGCGACGTGATTCAGGCAGACGGCGGCACGCGAACGGCGAGCATTACCGGCGCCTGGGTGGCACTGCACGACGCCCTTGCCATGTGGGTCGAGGCGGGCAAGATCGAGCGCATCCCGCTTATCGGCCAGGTGGCTGCCATTTCCATGGGCGTTGTCGACGGCAACACCCTGCTCGACTTGGATTATTCCGAGGACAGCCATGCCGAGGTCGACATGAACCTCGTCGCCACCGACGCCGGTGAGATGATCGAGCTCCAGGGTACCGGCGAGCAGGCGCCCTTCGACCGTAAGCGCCTCAACGCCCTGCTCGACCTGGGCGACAAAGGTATCGCCGAGCTCATCGAGCTTCAGCGCCAAGCCCTCGCCTAACCTACCAAAAAGGGACAGGTTTAATTTGGTAGGTTTCATCTGCGGAGACGTCTAGACACAAGACTGCCGTTGATTGAGAGGGGAGAGGCAGAGGCCCTCGTCGCCCTCGGCGCGGCATTGCTATAGAGACAAGGAGGCCACTCATGGCACTTGAGAAGATCGACATTGACACTCTCGACCCGGCGGCGACCATCGTCGTGGCAACGGGCAACGCCCATAAGCTCACCGAGATCGAGGCCATTTTGGGCAAGGTTATGCCCGAGGTTCGCTTTGTGGCGCTCGGCCAGCTGGGCGATTTTGAGGACCCCGAGGAAAACGGCACGACGTTTTTGGAGAACGCCATCATCAAGGCGCAGGCTGCCGTCGAAGAGACGGGGCTCATGGCCATTGCCGACGATTCGGGCCTGGTCGTCGACGCGCTGGACGGTGAGCCCGGTGTGTATAGCGCACGCTACGCGGGCGTTCACGGCGACGATGCCGCCAACAATGCCAAGCTGCTCGTGAATCTGAATGGCGTGGCAGATGAGGATCGTACCGCGCGCTTTATGAGCGTCGTTGCGCTCATCGACACGGACGGCTTGGTCACCTATGGCGAGGGCGTCTGCGAGGGCGTTATCGCGCACGAGGGCCGCGGCGATCACGGCTTTGGCTATGACCCGCTGTTCCTGCCGGTCGACACGCCGGGCAAGACCATGGCCGAGCTCACGGCGGACGAGAAGAACGCCATCAGCCATCGATTCCACGCGCTCGAGCATCTGTCCGCCAAGCTGACGGGCGAGGAGTAGGCCATGCGTGCGGTGGCGCAGCGCGTGCTCAACGCCGGCGTGACGGTCGACGGCGAGTGCGTGGGCCGCATTGGACGCGGCTACCTGGTGCTGCTGGGTGTGGGCCATGGCGATACGCGTGCCGAGGCCGACAAGCTGTGGGGCAAGCTCCGCGGGCTGCGTATCAACGAGGACGAGAACGGCAAGACCAACTTGGCGCTTGCCGATGTCGACGGCGAGGTGCTCGTGGTGTCGCAGTTCACGCTGTTCGCTGACTGCCGCCACGGTCGCCGTCCGTCGTTTACGGATGCCGGCGCACCCGATGTTGCCAACGAGCTCTACGAGTACTTCCTGACGCTCGTTCGTCAAGATGTCGAACACGTGGCGCACGGCATCTTTGGCGCCGATATGAAAGTCGATCTTGTCAACGACGGCCCATTCACCATCGTCTTGGACACCGACAACCTTTAGGTTACGCGGTTTTACCAAACCGCGTAACAACTGGTCATGCGAGGTTGTCGTCTGGTACGTATTTGGGACGGGGCTTATTTAGCTACTTGCGTATGGCGGCAGCAGGGTGCTATAGTATTAGAGTTTTGTCTATCTTAGGGGTATTATCCCCTTTTTGAATTGCACCTTCTGGAGGCCCTGTTCATGGAAGAGATGGAAGTCAATCACGTCGACGACATCCACGAGAAGCTGACCGATATGGTGGGCGATCGCGTCAAGGTGAAGGCCAACATGGGCCGTACCCGCGTCGTCGAGCGCATGGGCACCATCAAGAGCGTCCACCCGGCCGTCTTCATTGTCGAGGTCGACGAGCGTCGCGGCCGCAAGTCGCGTCAGTCCTACCAGTATATCGATGTCCTCACCGGCCAGGTCGAGTTGTTCGACCCCGAGAGCGGCGAGCATATCTTTACCCCGCTCGGCAATCAGCTCGAGGAGCATTAACGGTGACCGATCGGTCCCTGACTCTTTCCGCGCCGGCAAAGATTAACCTCTACCTGGGGGTTCATACCGAGCGCGATGACCGCGGCTACCACAGGGTCGATTCCCTGATGGCGGCCGTCGGTCTTTCCGATACCGTGACGGTCACGCCGTTGCAGGCGCTGACCGTCCAGACGGTTCCAGCATCAGATTTTCCCATGCAAAAGAATACGGCGTATCGGGCTGCGGTTGCTATGGCCGAGCATTATGGTCGCGAGGCAAACATCTGCGTGACGATTGAGAAGCGCATTCCATTGTGCGCCGGCTTGGGCGGCCCCTCGACGGATGCGGCCGCGGTCATTGTCGCCTTGGCGGAGCTCTGGGGCATTGATCGCACCGACCCAGCGCTCGATGACATTGCGCGGGGCATTGGTGCCGACGTCCCGTTCTTTTTGCACGCGAGTCCTGCGTTCTACGTAGGTGGGGGAGACGTGCTGGCAACTGAGTACCCCGCGCTGCCCGCGACGCCCGTCGTGCTGGTCAAGCCGCGCGAGGCAAGCGTTTCGACAATTGAAGCCTATCGACGTTTTGACGAGGCCCCGGTGCCTGCGGACAAGCCCGGCGCGATAGCTTCTGCCTTGCGTGCTGGTGATGCCGAGACGGCATATGCACTCATCCATAACAATCTGGGTGTCATTTCCGCACAGATGGAGTCGCAGATTCAAACGGTCCTCGACTGGCTGCGTAAACAGGACGGAACCGTTGCTGTAGATGTGTGCGGATCGGGTGCCTGCTCGTTTGCCATTTGCGACACCGCTGCCACGGTCGAAAGGCTTGCCGATGCTGCCCAGCAAAATGGCTGGTGGGCCTGCGCGACTGAGCTTATTCCCAACACGGTTCAAATCGACGCGCCAAAGAAATAAAAATTTCTCTAGCACGCGGCGAAAATCTTTGTTACTATAGTCGAGCTAACGGGTTGTGGCTCAGTTTGGTAGAGCACTGCGTTCGGGACGCAGGGGTCGCTGGTTCAAATCCAGTCAACCCGACCAGAGCATGAGGAGGGACCGCTTCTTGCGGTCCCTTTTTTTAGCTAGTGTTGTGATACCGCGATACCCGCGGTATACTCATTCGAGCTTGTCTCGCTGTATTGTGGAGGTCTACATGTTTGGACTGAGGGCTCCTGAGCTCATCATTATTCTCGTCGTTGTCCTGATTATCTTCGGGCCCAAGAACCTGCCGAAGCTCGGCAAGTCCCTTGGCTCTACCGTCAAGAATATCCGTGAGGGTATGGAGGGCGACGATAAGGCCGAGACCAAGCAGGCCGAGGAGGTCGTGGTCGAGCAGTCCGAGGAGGACAAGGAGATCGCTGAGCTCGAGGCCAAGCTCGCTGCTGCCAAGAAGAAGCAGGCAGAGGACAGCGACGCGGACGCAGAGTAGTCCCATCCCTTTGGGGTGAGCACCTGACCGGCTTGCCCGCAGGCTAGCCGGTCTTTTTCGTTTTGTTGACAGTTGATTGTTTGATCAGAGTTGGGGAGATATCCGTATGGACGCAAGCCAGATCGTACTGACCGCTGAGGGCCGCCAGAAGCTCGTCGAGGAGCTCGCCTGGCGTGAGGGCGATTACGCCAAGGAGATCGTCGAGGACATCAAGGAAGCCCGCGCGTTCGGCGACCTTTCGGAGAACTCCGAGTACGATGCCGCCAAGGACAAGCAGGCCCAGAATGCTGCTCGTATCGCCGAGATCCAGGCCATTCTTGCCAACGCTCAGGTTGCTGCCACTACGGGCGATCTGACCGTCTCCATCGGTTCCACCGTTTCGCTGATTGATCCTAACGGCGAGGTCATGGAAGTCACGCTCGTTGGTACCACCGAGACCAACTCGCTCGAGCACAAGATTTCCAACGAGTCTCCGGTCGGTCACGCCATCATCGGTCACGGCGAGGGCGACTCCGTCGAGGTCGTTACGCCTTCCGGCAAGACTCGCGTCTACACCATCGCCAAGATCGCACGCTAGACCACGGTCCCGCGTAAAGGTATGTTTTCGCTCCCTGGGACCGAATCCTGGGGAGCGTTTTAGTTTGAGGAGCTAACTTATGGCAGAGAACCAGAACGCCGCCGATCAGGCATCGACGCTCAACGACGAGCGCGCCACCCGCCTGGCCAAGCGCGCCGCCCTGTTCGAGGCGGGCCAGAACCCCTATCCCGAGCACTCTGAGCTTGAGGACTACGTCGCCGATATCGAGACTAAGTACGCCGATCTTGCCGATGGTGAGGACACCGAGGATGTCGTGAAGATCGCCGGCCGTGTGGTCGCCAAGCGCGGTCAGGGCAAGATCATGTTCATCGTCGTGCGCGATGCGACTGCCGAGATTCAGCTGTTCTGCCGCATCAACGACATGGACGAGGCCGCCTGGAATACGCTCAAGGCCCTCGACCTGGGCGACATCCTGGGCGTGACCGGCGTGGTCGTGCGCACCCAGCGCGGCCAGCTTTCCGTTGCCCCTAAGAGCGCGACCCTGCTTTCCAAGGCCGTTCGTCCGCTGCCCGAGAAGTTCCACGGTCTTTCCGACAAGGAGACCCGCTATCGCCAGCGCTATGTCGATCTGATCGCCAACGACGACGTTCGTGAGACCTTCCGTAAGCGTTCGCAGATTCTCTCCACCTTCCGTCGCTTTATGGAGTCCGACGGCTACATGGAGGTCGAGACCCCCATCCTGCAGACCATCCAGGGCGGCGCTACGGCTAAGCCGTTCATCACGCATTTCAACGCGCTCGATCAGGAGTGCTACCTGCGTATTGCCACCGAGCTCCATCTCAAGCGCTGCATCGTCGGTGGTTTTGAGCGCGTGTTCGAGATCGGCCGCATCTTCCGTAACGAGGGCATGGACCTTACCCACAACCCCGAGTTCACCACGATGGAGGCCTACCGTGCCTTCTCAGACCTCGAGGGCATGAAGGCGCTCGCCCAGGGTGTCATTAAGGCGGCTAACAAGGCCATCGGCAACCCCGAGGTCATCGAGTACCAGGGCCAGACCATCGACCTTTCTGGTGAGTGGGCCAGCCGTCCCATGACCGACATCGTCTCCGACGTGCTCGGCAAGCAGGTCACCATCGACACGCCGGTCGAGGAGCTTGCTGCCGCCGCGCGCGAGAAGGGCCTGGAGATCAAGCCCGAGTGGACTGCCGGCAAGATCATCGCCGAGATTTACGATGAGCTGGGCGAGGACACCATCGTCAACCCGACCTTCGTGTGCGATTACCCCATCGAGGTCAGCCCGCTCGCTAAGCGTTTTGAGGACGACCCGCGTTTGACTCACCGCTTTGAGCTGGTCATCGCCGGCCACGAGTACGCCAACGCATTCTCCGAGCTCAACGACCCGGTCGACCAGGCTGAGCGCTTTGCTGCCCAGATGGCCGAGAAGGCCGGCGGCGACGATGAGGCTATGGAGTATGACGAGGACTACGTGCGCGCCCTCGAGTACGGTATGCCTCCCGCGGGCGGCATTGGCATTGGTATCGACCGCGTGGTCATGCTGCTTACTAACCAGGCTTCTATCCGCGACGTCCTGCTGTTCCCGCACATGAAGCCCGAGAAGGGTTTCCAGTCCGGTGCCGCTGCCGCCAAGGCTGCAGAGGCCGGCAACGCCGCGAGCCCATTCGTTAAGTCGCTTAAGCCCACGCTCGATTACTCCAAGATCGCCGTTGAGCCGCTGTTTGAGGAGTTCGTCGACTTTGATACCTTCTCCAAGAGCGATTTCCGCGCTGTGAAGGTCAAGGCATGCGAGGCCGTCAAGAAGTCCAAGAAGCTGCTGAACTTTACGCTCGACGACGGTACCGGTACCGACCGCACCATCCTCTCCGGTATTCACGCTTATTACGAGCCCGAGGACCTGGTCGGCAAGACCTTGCTCGCCATCACCAACCTGCCTCCGCGCAAGATGATGGGCATCCCCAGCTGCGGCATGCTCATCAGTGCCATCCACGAGGAGGATGGTGAGGAGCGCCTCAACCTGATCCAGCTCGACGCCTCCATCCCCGCCGGCGCAAAGATGTATTAAGAGTTACGCGGTTCTACGAACCGCGTAACGGCTCGACGCTGCGCGGGCCGCATTTGGACAATCTGACGTTCAACTTCA
>CABUMZ010000107.1 GCA_902492825.1 uncultured Collinsella sp. | reverse complement strand
ATGACGGGCGACGGCGTCAACGACGTGCTGGCGCTCAAGGAGGCCGACTGCTCCGTCGCCATGGCGGCCGGCTCCGATGCCGCGCGCAACGTGGCCGAGATCGTACTCGTCGACAACGATTTTGCCTCGATGCCCGCCGTGGTGGCCGAGGGCCGTCGCTCCATCAACAACCTGCAGCGTTCGGCCTCGCTGTTCCTGACCAAGACGCTGTTCTCGATGGGCCTGGCGGCGCTGTGTATCGCGCTGCCGCCGTACCCCTTCGAGCCCATCCAGATGACGCTCATTAACTTCTTCTGCATCGGCGCGCCGGGCTTTGTGTTGGGCCTGGAGCCCAACAATGCTCGTGTGAAGGGTGCGTTTTTGAGCAACGTACTCAAGCGTGCACTGCCGGCGTCGATTGCGGTCATTTTGGCTGCGGCGCTCGATATCTTTGTGGCGCGCGTGTTTGGCTTTAGCCAGCTCACGCTGTCTACGATGTGCCTGCTTACGTCGTGCGCGGCGAGCGTCAGCCTAATCTGGCGCATCTCGCAGCCTCTCACGCCCTTACGTGTGGTGCTCTTTGTGTTTGTAGTCGCCGGCATCCTGGTGGGCGTTATCGGATTCCCGGAGCTGCTGTCTATTGCCAACCTGTCGATGGGCCAGATGGTTATCTTGGCTGTTATCGTGGTCTTTACCTGCTCGGTGTTCTTTAAGCTCGCCACGATGATGGATTCGCTCAAGCCGCGTCGTCGTCATGCCGCAACTGGTTTTGGCCGCGGTGTGCGCGTCCGCCTGGGTCGCGGTGGCGGCAAGGTGAGCTCGACGGGCTCGACGGCCGAACGTTTTGCCAAGCGCGTCGCCGCCGACATGGCGCAGCGCCGCGAAGATCGCACCGCTCGCGAGGCCGAGGCCCGTGCACTCGAGGGCGTGGCCCAGGCCCAGCCCAAGAAAAAGAGGAGTACCGGAGCCAAGCGCTCTCGCGTGACCAAGTCCGCCCAAGGCATCAAAGTCTCGATGCCAAGCAAAAAGAAGAAGTAACTACGCGCCCTGGCGATGTTGAATTGGTGCCTTGCTCCTGTGGGGCCGTGGCGATGTTATGCTCTAACCTCGATTGTTTGAATTGCTTCGAAAAGAGGATGCCGTGATCTGCCCGCATTGCCTTAAGACTATCGAGGACGGCGCCTCGTTCTGCCCCTACTGCAACGCCTATGTGGGTCCGGGCGATGGCCCCGAGCACACCGAGTTCGTGTTCTGCGAGGGCTGCGGTGCCCGTCTTTCTCCGCACGATCGTACGTGTCCCAAATGCGGACGCCCCGCTCCGGGTATCCTCTCCGAGGACGCGGCCGCATCCGACCTGGCAGCGGGCCGCACGGCGGGCTTTCCGCGCCTAACGCAAGAGCAGATCGATACCGAAGTGCCTCATGCGCCCGCCTCGGCTGCCGCGGTTCTTTCGGACGCCGCCGATCCTAACGAGACCTGCGTGCTGCCGGCTTTCGATAAGGATTTCGGTATCCCCAAGGTCGATATTCCCACGCCCGTTTCCCTGCACGACGATGCTCAAAAACCCAAGCGCAAAGTGCATCCCGACGAGGACGCCTATCACAAGCACAAGCGTCATATCCCCAAGCCGCTCATCGTCATCGCGGTACTTGCCGTCGTTTGCGGCGGTGCCTATTGGTTCGTGACGACCGATCCCATGGGTGTCATGCCTGGCTTCTACGACCAGTTTGGCCAAGCTGCACAAACCACCTTCCCCACGCGCCAAAAGGGCGAGGCGACTGAGGACGATACCAAGCAAGACGATTCTGCCGAGGTGGTCCAGGAAGAAACCGTGCTGACCGATGATCAGCTCTATACCAGGCTCGACGGTCTGTATCAGACCATCGTGTCCTACGGTGACGAGGACCAGATCGGCGAGGTCATCGATTCCTTTAACAACGGCTATCTCCGAACGCCGCTGTCCACCCGTCAGGAGCTGTCGCAGAGTGCTTACGCCCTGCGCGACCAGATTAAAAAGACGCAAGATGAGCTCAGCAACCTTAAGTACCAGGACGATACGGTCTATGCGGACGACATTGCCCACTTAAAGCAGCTTGCCGAGTGGATGTATGAGCGCGTCGACGTGATCTGCCAGAGTTGGGACATCTCGCTGGCCATTCCCGATGACGAGTCGATGAGTTCTCACCAAAGCGAGATCCTGGCGCCCATCGCTCAGGGTGGCAACAGCGCGCTTAATCAGTACGACGCCAACGTGGGCTCCTGGAAGCCGCAGCAGCGTTCCTAAAATTAGTTCGCCATAGTCGGCATAACCTACGTGCGCAATTGATGTAAGCGCATGCTTATTGCTACAATTCGTACAAATATGCTTTAAACGCACGAGGAAGGAACCACATGTTTGGTTTTAAGAAAGAGCTCTACACGCCCGAGTATCAGCTTGCCGGCGACGAGTGCGCCGTTATCGAGACGTCGAAGGGTACCATCAAGGTCAAGTTTGACGGCGAGGGCGCTCCCATTCATGTCGCGAACTTCTGCGAGCTTTCCACGATGGGTTTCTATGATGGCCTTAAGTTCCATCGCTATGTGCCCGGCTTTGTCATTCAGGGCGGCGACCCCAATACCCGCGATATGTCCGGCGCCGACGTCGCTGCCGGTCTTGAGGGCCCCGACGGCATGCCCGGTACCGGTGGTCCCGGCTACTGCATCAAGGGCGAGTTTGCCACCAATCCGCGCAACAGCCATGTCGATGGTGCCCTTGCCATGGCACGCTCCATGGACCCCGATTCCGCGGGTTCGCAGTTCTACTTCTGCCTGGGTGCCCAGCATAACCTCGATTCCGGTTACACCGTCTTTGGTACCACGGTCGAGGGTCTCGATGTGATTTCGCAGCTGCGTGCCGGCGACGAGATCGTCCATGTCGAGATCGTTCACGAGTAAAGGGGACTTCCTTGAATAGCCAGCTGATCCAACAGGGCCGCGCCGCTTACCGCGCGGGTGATTTTTCCGCTGCAGCCCAGATGCTTGGGGCGGCAAAAACTCCCGATGAGATTATGGGCGAGGCCGATCACCTTCGTGGCAACGCCTTGATGCACCTGGGCATGTATGCCGAGGCCGCCGAGGCCTACGCCGCTGCCCTCAATGACGGCACCTACGGCAAGCGCGGCGCGCTGCTCACCAACCGCGGCAAGGCACTCGCCGCCGTGGGCGACTACACGACGGCCGCTCAGGCGTTCTCTGCTGCTACGCAGGATGCTTCCTATGCCACGCCGTTCAAGGCCTATCTGGGCCTGGGTAACGCGCTGTTCCAGTCGGGCGACTATGCCAACGCGGGTACTGCCTTCCGTCAGGCTGCCATCGACGGCGCCAATCCGGCTCCTGCCGCCGCACTCGGCGAGCTTGGTCGTTGCTTCATTAAGCTCGGCCGTCCGGCGGATGCCGTGGAGACCTACCGCACGGCTATCGACTTTGCCGGCCCCCGCGACGACACGCGTGCGCTCAACGCCGGCATGGGTCAGGCTCTTTCTGCCGCCGGCCGCCCCTCCGACGCACTCGACGCCTTTAACGCCGCTACTGCCGATGGCATCTACCAGCTCACCTCCGAGCAGGCCGATGAGCTTGCCCGCGTGCACGATTCGCTTGCCGCGCTGTCTGCCCAGACGGCTATGGCCACGGCTCCGGCGCCCGCGATGGACGCTCCTGCCGTCGATCCGCTCGATCCTACGGGCGCGACCGGTCAGTTTATGCCCGATCCCTCGGACACCGGCTTCTTTACGCTGTCCGAGTCCGAGATGGTCCAGCAGGACCGTCAGGATCGTAAGCAGGCCAAGGTTCGTCGCCGCCATCGCCACACGGGTCTCAAAGTCTTCATCGTGCTGCTTCTGCTCATTTTGATCGCCGCGGGCGGTCTGGGCTTTGCCTACACGCGCGGCTTTGGCTTCCCGTCCCAGGAGTCTGTCGTTACCGATCTGTTCCAGGCTGCCGGCGACGGTGACACCGCAAAGGCCGAGTCTTGCCTGGCCTCGAGCCTGTCCGAGGACGCCAAGTCGATGATCATCTCCTCGATTCCGCAGGGTGCCACCGTGTCCGTCGAGGGCATGGATCAGTCCATGACCGAGACGACCGCTAAGGTTAAGGCATCGCTGTCCAAGGGCGGCGAGCAGGAGTACACCGTCAAATTCGTGCGCTCCGATAACCATATCGGCTGGGCCGTTTCCTCGCTCGATATGGATTTCTCGGCTGCTGACAACCAGTAGTGACCTTATGGGATTTAGCTTTGCCCGGCGCTTCACCGCAAGTGAGGTGCCGGGCTTGCGCTAGTATGATGAGCTAGTAGTTTTCCAGCAATCATCCAACACATCAGGAGTTGCGTTGTTTTCTTTGATGGATATGTTCTTCGGTAGCTATGCGGGCGATCTTGCCATCGACCTCGGCACCGCAAATACGCTTGTCTCCGTGCGCGGCAAGGGCATCGTCATTCGCGAGCCCTCTGTTGTCGCCATCGACAAGAACGACGAGCGCATCCTGGCGGTCGGTATCGAGGCAAAGCGCATGCTCGGCCGTACGCCCGGCAACATCGTGGCCGTTCGTCCCCTGAAGGACGGCGTCATCGCCGACTTCGATGTTACCGAGGCCATGCTTCGCTACTTTATCGACAAGGCGTCCGAGAAGCGCTATCCGTGGACCCCGCGTCCGCGCGTTGTCGTCTGCGTTCCTTCCGGCGTCACGTCGGTCGAGAAGCGAGCTGTCTTTGAGGCCACGATCCAGGCCGGTGCCCGCCAGGCCTATCTGATCGAAGAGCCTATGGCCGCCGCTATCGGCGCCGACCTGCCCGTCGAGGAACCCACCGGCTCCATGGTCATCGACATCGGTGGCGGTACCACCGAGGTCGCTGTTATCGCTATGGGCGGCATCGTCGTCTCGCAGTCCATCCGTATTGCCGGTGACGAGTTCGACCAGGCCATCCTCACGCACGTTCGTGATGCCTACAACTTGGCCATCGGCGAGCGTACGGCAGAGGACATCAAGATCAAGGTCGGCTCCGCCGTGCCGCTCAAGGACGAGCTCGACGTCGAGGTCAACGGCCGCGACGTGATCACGGGTCTGCCCAAGACCGTGCGCATCGAGAGCGAGGAGATTCGTCGCGCACTCAACAAGCCACTCGACGAGATGGCTAAGGCCGTCAAGGACGCACTCGACGCTACGCCTCCCGATCTTGCCTCTGACCTTATGTACTACGGCATTTTGCTGACCGGTGGCGGCGCGCTGCTGCGCGGTCTCGACGTGCGCCTGCGCGATGAGACCGGCGTTTCGGTCAACGTCAGCCCCACGGCGCTCGATAACGTTGTTAACGGCTGTGCCCGCGTGCTCGAGGCCAATGCGTTTGATGGCGGCTTCGTCCAGACCAATGCTTAATTTCCAAAAGGTGGATTCCATTTGGCACGATCTTCGGGTTTCTCCACAAATCTGAATACCAAGCGACAATCAACGGGTATGCGCCCGTTGATTGTTTTCAGCCTGATTTCGGTGTTGCTGCTCACGTTTTACATCCGCGAGGGCGAGGCAGGACCGATTCATGCCGTGCGTTCGGGCGTAACGACGATTACCTCGCCGGTGCGCTTTGTGGGCTCGGCTGTGGCGGCTCCCTTCAATGCGATCGGCAACGTGTTCTCTAACCTTACGGCGTCGCAGGACACGCTTGACGATCTTAAGAAGCAAAACGAGGAACTGACCTCTAAGGTTGCTGAGCTCTCCGAGGCTCAAAAGACCGCCGAGCGTCTGGAGGGGTTGGTCGGCCTGCAGTCGACCTATAACCTCAAATCGACCGCAGCTCGTATTGTTGGTGCCTCGGGCGATGCCTGGACCTCGACCGTCACCATCGACAAGGGCTCTGCCGACGGCCTTACCATCAACATGCCTGTGACGAGTTCGGCCGGTGTTATCGGCCAGATCATCGAAGTCTCGGCCAAGACGTCCACCGTGCGTCTGATTGGCGACGAGAACTCGGGCGTGTCCGCTATGGTGCAGGACACGCGCGCCCAGGGCATGCTGCAGGGTCAGGCTGACGGCACGCTGCGTCTTGAGTACGTGAGCGTCGACTCCGATGTTAAGGTTGGCGACATCATCGTGACCTCGGGCATCGGTGGCGTGTTCCCCAAGGGCCTTCCGCTTGGCACCGTCTCGTCGGTTGAGAAATCGGCAAACGATGTGTACTACACCATTGTGGTGCGCGCTCAGACCACGGCCGAGAACAACGAGGAAGTGCTGGTCATCACCTCGCTGACCGACGAACAGTCGGCCTCGGATGAGGACGTG
>CABUMZ010000106.1 GCA_902492825.1 uncultured Collinsella sp. | reverse complement strand
CTTTACCCTCACGCGTCGCATCGTCTACGCGCTCTCGCCCGAATCCGGTCCGTTCGTTGAGCATCTGGACCAGGTGCTCGCCATCACCTTTACCAAAGATGCCGCGGCCGAGATTCGCGACCGCGTGCGCCGTGCGCTTATCGACGAGGGAATGGACGAGGAAGCCCTGACCGTCGACGACGCGTGGATCTCGACCATTCACGGCATGTGCTCGCGTATCCTGCGCGCACACGCGTTGGAGCTGGGCATCGACCCCGAGTTCACGGTGCTCACCGATACCGACGAGCTTATGGACCAGGCTGTTGAGCATGTGCTGGCCCGCGCGACGGCACCCGATGCCGCCCCCGAGCTCGCGGCATCGCTCAAGGCCCTCTATGCCTGGTATCCCATGGCGGGCGAGGGCGGTTCCTTTGGCGGCGGTACGACCATCAAGGGGCTGGTGCGCGACCTGCTGGAGCTGTCGAGCCAGTTGCCGGGCGGTATGGACGACGTGCGCGTGGCACGCGGCCAGGCCGATACCTCGGCACTCGCCGATGCCTATCGCGCGGCGCTGGGCGCAAGCAAGGCCGCGACCGAGAAGGCGCAGGCGGCGCTCGATGCCATCGACGCGTTCGAGGCGAGCGGCAAGACCATGGCCGATGCGGCGCGACTCATGATGTCGTGCGCCATGCCGCGCGCGAGCAAGGCGTTTCCTAAGGAGCAGGTGGAGCTACTCAAGGCCGAGGCCGCCGATGCGTTTATCAATATCGTGCTTGCCTGCGGCGGCCCGGCGCTCGATGCGCTGGTGGGGCTTGCCCGTGCCGTAGAGGCGGAGTACCGTGCGCTCAAGGCCGACCAGTCCGCGCTCGACAATAACGACCTGCTGCGCATGGCATACGAGGCGCTGCGCGACTACCCGGCTATTCGAGCGGCCTATGAGGGCCGCTTTAAGATGGTCATGATCGACGAGTTCCAGGATACCGACCAGATGCAGGTCGATCTGATCCGTTACCTGACGGGTGCGGGGGAGCGCGCGCTGTGTACCGTAGGCGATGCACAGCAGTCCATCTATCGCTTCCGCGGCGCCGAGGTCGAGGTGTTCCGTCGCCAGGAGCGCAAGGTGGGATCGACGGCGGCGCCCGAGGCGGCTGCCGTGGCCGACGCCCCTGCTGGCGAGCTCGTCAAGCTCGTGCGCAACTTCCGCAGCCATGACGAGGTACTGCGTTACGTGGCACGCGTCTTCGACGGCGATGACGGCGGCCTGATGCAGGGCTTTTTGGACCTTGAGGCGAGCGACGGCCGCAAGGACACGCTGGTGGCAGACGCCTCGCGTCGCCAGGCCCTCTTTGTTGCCGGCGGCAGTACGCAGGAACGCATACAGGCCAAGGCCCGTGCAATCGCGGAGCGATTCCGCGCGCTTGCCGATGCCGGCCAGCCCCAGGGCGGCATGGTGCTGCTGCTGGGCCGCATGACCAACGCAGACGTCTACGCACAGGCCTTCCGCGACCAGGGGCTCGACTGCGTCATCGCGGGCGGCTCGGTCTTTGCCCAAGCCCCCGAGGTGCAGACGGTGCGCGCCCTGGTCTGCGCGCTCGCCAATCCGGCCGATACGGCGCAGGGCCTTATGCCGCTGCTCGCCTCGCCGATGTTTGCGCTCGGCGCCCAGGAGTTCCTGGCGCTGGCGACCAAGCTCGATAGTGAGACGGGGGAGACCTCGCGCCGGAATATCGACGTGGGCATCATGAGTGATTTCGACGTGCCGGGCTTGCAAGACTTGCCGCTCGTGACGCGCGCCCGCGAGGTGCTGCGCTATGCGCTTCGTCGCGTGGGCCGCGATTCGTTCGCCGCCATCGCGCGCGACGTGGTCAACGCCTCCGGCTGGTTTGTGCGTCTGGCGCAGCTCGGCCCCGAGGGCAAGGCCATTGCCGCCAACGTGCTCAAGGCGCTCGACGCCGTGGCCGAGGCAGAGGCCGAGCTCGGCAATTCTCCGCGCTCCATCGCGCTCGCCTTCGACCGCTTCTTGGCGGGCAAGGAGGCCCCGGGCGCCCTCAACGAGGAGGGTGACGGCGCGGTACGCATCATGACCGTGCATGCGTCCAAGGGCCTGGAATATCCGGTCGTGGCGGTCGCCGAGTGCTTTGGCGTGCGTAAGTCCTCGGGTGCGGCACAGATGGGTCGCGTCGAGGGCGGAGCGCAGGTCGTGGCACTGCCGGCACGCTTCGACGGCGTTAAGCTCGCCGACGGTACCTTCGTGAAGGGCGACGACGTCAAAAAGCAGTTTGAGCATGCGTTTAAGGGCAAGGGCACGTCGTTGTGGCTGCCGCCGGAGCTCATGGAGGACGTATGCGCGACGGGTTCTCCCGCCGAGGCATTTGCCCGCCTGCGCAACGACGACCTGCAGCTTTCGCTCGAGGAGCGGGCTCGTCTGCTCTATGTCGCCATGACGCGTGCGCGCGAGCTGGTGATCTTGGCGATGGACGCCGGCGTGAGCCGCGGCAAGGTGACGGCGCCGACCTTCGATGTCGAGACGGACCTGACCTACGACGTGCTGTGCCGCATCCTGCCGACGGACGCCCTGGACATGCCACAGCTCGATAGCGACCGTTTGGTGTTCGACAGCTCCAAGCCGGGCGACTACGAGCTCATCTCGCTGGCGGACTTTACGTTTGGCGAGCAAGCGTTTGAGGCCAACGCTTCGCTGGATGCCGAGGGCAGGCTCGTTCGTGGCGAAACCGATGTCGCCGATAATGCTGCGCACTCAACCGTGCCCGGTCCTGCCGACCCCAAGCCCGATTCGTTTGAGCTCGTGTATCCCCAGGCGGCGGGCGTGCGCATGGGCGTGTGTCCGTTCCCGGCGCGTGATTCGTACAGCTATTCGTCGATCGCCGCGGCGCTCCATGCCGAGACGGAAGACCGTGCCGCCGAGGCTCATGTTCCCATGGACGAGTCCGGCGATGATGCGGAGTCGGATGGTTCCGAGATGACGGATGCAGACGTGGCCGCCGTTGAGTCCGCCGGCAACCCCATGGCGCTGGGCTCGGCGTTCCATGCCGCCTGCCAGTGGCTCATCGAGATGGGTGCCGATGCGCTGCCCGCTGAGCGTGCCGACGCCCTGGCTCGCTTGTGGCGCCTGACGCCGGAACAGCGCGAGCGCTTCGATGTCGCTCTGGATCGCTGGCTCAAGTCGTCGGTTCGTGCCGAGCTGCTCGCGTGGCCGTGCATCCGTGCCGAGGTGCCGTTCTTCTCGCTGGGCTGCGAGGACGAGGATATCGCCCGCTACGGCGCCTATGCCGAGGGCGCCATCGATGTCTTGGCAACCGACCCGGCCGATCCGTCGCGCGCACTGGTCATCGATTACAAGACGGGTGGCACGCCGGATGAGACGCCGGACCAGCTGCTCGAGAAGCACGCCCTGCAGGCGCGCGTCTACGCTGATGTTCTGCACAAGGCGGGCTTTGAGGCCGTGACCGTCAGGCTCGTTCGCGTGGAGCAAGCGAACCCCGCCATCTTCGTCGAACCCGCCGAACCCCAAGTAGTTACCTACAACCTCTAGCCCTCAGATAACTTGCGGTGGAATACGGACTGTTTTGGCCAAAAAAGCCGCCAAACAGTCCGCATTTCACCGCAACGCATGGGAGAGCCTGGGGCGGTACAATGACTCGAACGGTTCAAACGAATAAGGAGCCATCATGCAGCTCACCAAAATGCTTAAGGTGACGCCGGAGGAGCTTTTTGACGCTCTGGCGGGGTTCATCATGCAGGATATCGAGAACGCCACGGGCAAGCGTCCCAGCCGCAACAAGCTCAACGGCTATAAGTACGAGAAGCGCGCCCAGTCCGCAAACGGCAAGGCCAAGGGCACGGCGATCAAGGTTAAGATCAAGCACTTTGACTACCCGTGCCTCTATGAGGTCCGTTTTCAGTATGCGGCGGGCATCAATACCATGCGCTATGAGGCTGCACCTGCTGGCGATGGTGCCTGCGAGCTCACCTATACCGAGGATTTTCAGGGTGTGGGTGGCAACACGTCTGGCACGCGCGGCAAGCTTGGCCTCTTCTTCTATGAGCGAAAGCTCAAGAGCCACGCCAACCAGACGATTGATCAAATCGTCAAATACATCGAGGGTGAGCGCCGCGTAAAGGCTAATCCCGCCTTCGCCGATGATACTGCCGAAAACGCTTCGGATGTATTCCATTGATACCCTGTGCAAAAGCTTTACCACTCTTCACATCAGCTGTGAACACTTCAGGCTTCGAGCCAGTAGCGAGCGGCCCGACAAAATTAGTTGATGGAAGTACCAAATGAATAAGAATGCCACTACGCAACTGCACATCTATTCCGCCTTTTTCGTTCTCGCGGGATTTGTTTTAAATCGGGGAGTGTTTCTACTTTTCCTTGCGGAGAAAGGAATGTCTGTCACGGAAATCGCGCTTTATCAAGCCCTGTTTAACATTGCAACGGTCGTCCTCGAGCTGCCAACAGGGTTGATAGGCGATTTCTTTGGAAAGAAGTTTTCGATTCAAGTGGGCGTGCTGCTGCTTTTCTTCCATACGGCTGGCATGCTGTTGCTCTCAGGTCCCTTTCTTGTCGTGCTTTCCCTTGTTGAGGCACTCGCCTACTCCCTTCAATCGGGATCCGAACAAGCGCTTTTATATGAAATTGCCCGGAATGCCGGTCAAGGAGAGCGCTTCCTCACCATCAATGCTCGGTTGCTTGCCGCGCAATCAATCGCTACGGGAATGGCAATTGTGCTCGGATCTTTCATTGCCCAAGTATCTTGGAGCGCCCTCTACGTATGTGTCTCCATTTTCTATCTCCTGCAGCTTTTCCTTCTGTATCCCATTGAGAGGACGGAAGCGACCCGTTCTGAAAGCTCTGAAAAGGGAAGGTTTGACACAGCCAAGATGTTCAGACGCGAAACCTGGCGTGTTGGAGAATCCGCTTTTGCGGTATTGCTTCTTCTAATCGGCACAAGCATGCTCGATGGATTCTATGGGAGTTATTACAACTTGAATCAGTTGGTATTCGATGCATTTGATGCTCCCGTCTCCATAGTAGGAATTTTTTTCGGTGCATCCTATGCAGTAAATGCGACGGCCTACATTGCAGCAGATTTCTTCTCGTCGCGTTTCGGGAAAAGAAATACCATGCTCGGCTCGATGCTAATCGAGGCTGGCCTTTTCATGATTCTTCCGTGGTTCGCTTCAAATCCGCTGTGTTTGTTTGGCCTTAGCATGGTGCTTTGTTTTCTCCCAGAAGTGGTGTACATCACTTCGGAAAACTTAATCCAAGACGCGATAGCGGACGATCTCCGCGCGACGATCCTTTCCGTCGCGTCTCTGGTAAGGGCTCTCTTTTCCGCAATGTTTTTCTCCATATTTGGACATGTGTTGGGGTTATATCCCATTCAGATAGCGCTCGGTATTATTGGTGCAATCGCGATAGCAATTACCGCCGTTGTTTCATTGAAAATGGTAGGAATGCAGGTCTCCAAGAATTGATATATCGATTGACGAGCTATCCGAAGCGTCGAGCCTTCTTGATGGACATGACTATTCGTCACAAATCATTTCGCGCATCGCCGGGGTTCCAGTAATACTCGATGTATCTGGATGCCCTCATTCCCCTTTTTGAAGGTACCAAATTAGCTACCCGTGTGGGTTTGGCTAGGTTCGGGTGCTGTCCGTGCCGTGGGGTAAAATCGTTCAGTCAGAACACGAACCCGCATCGGAGCTCATCACATGGCATTCGTCCATCTGCACAATCACACTGTTTTCTCCATGCTCGACGGCGCAACCCGTATCCAGGATATGGTCAACCGTGCCGTAGAGCTGGGCATGCCCGCCGTGGCCATTACCGACCACGGCTACATGTATGGCGTGCCCGACCTGGCGCTGGCCTGCGACGCCGTCAACCACAACACGCCCGAGTACAAGACGTGGAGCCACGACAAGGCCTTCTTGGAAAAGGACCGCCGCGACGAGCTGGTGGAGCCCGATCCCGAGGAAAACCCGCGCGAGCATGCCCAGTATGTGAAGGACATGGCCATGTGGGACGAGAAGGGCAACATCGACGAGCTCAAGCCGCCCCTGGTCATCAAACCCATCTTTGGCTGCGAGGTCTACTTTACGCCGGACGAGACCCTTGCCCGCGACCATAAGCCCGAGCTCTACCACATGATTCTTCTGGCCAAGGACCAGGAGGGCTACGTCAACCTGATGCAGACGGTTTCCGAGGCTGCCGTGCAGGGCTTTTACTACAAGCCGCGCGTGACGCTCGACAACCTGCGCCGCCACGCCAAGGGCATGATCTGCACGAGTGCCTGCATCGCGGGCATCATCCCCAAATAC
>CABUMZ010000105.1 GCA_902492825.1 uncultured Collinsella sp. | reverse complement strand
CCTTGCATGAGTTTTTGTCATGTTTTCCATGCATTATATTCGCTTTTCTTCTAAAGCCAGTTCACCCATAGTGAACATGTTCGGATATAGAGGGGATGTCAGCGCATGAACAACGGACTGTTTACGTACTTAGCAGCATTGCTATTGTTTGGCTCCAACGGCATCATCGCCGCCGCCATCGCACTGCCGAGCTCCGATATCGTGCTACTGCGCACGTTTTTGGGCGCCCTCTCGCTTGTCACTATCCTTGCCATCACCCAACGCCATAAACTGCAGGCGCCATCTCGTCCCCGCGAAGCCGCAGCACTCCTTCTCTCGGGAGCCGCGCTGGGCGCCAGCTGGATTTTTCTGTTCCGCGCCTACCAGACGATCGGCGTCGGCGTATCCTCGCTGCTGTACTACTGTGGCCCCATCATTGTCATGGCGCTCTCCCCACTCATCTTTGGTGAAAAACTGACCGGCGGCAAAATCGCCGGGTTTATCGCCGTCGCCTGCGGTGCTTTTCTCATTGCAGCACAAGGTCTAGGCGGCAATATGCCCATTGCGGGTATCGTCTGCGGTATCGCCTCGGCATTTTGCTATGCGCTGATGGTCATCGCTAGCAAGGGTGCGCCGCACATCGAAGGTCTCGAGAACTCCGCGCTCCAGGTGAGCGCCGCCTTTGTGACCGCGCTGGTCCTCACGCTCATCACGCAGGGCGCTCCCTCATTCCTGTCCGCCGGTGTCGCCGCCAGCATTGATTGGCGCGCCGTCGTCATGCTCGGCGTCGTCAACACCGGACTCGGTTGTCTGCTCTACTTTAGTGCCGTCGCCAAACTGCCCGTGCAGACCGTCGCGGTCGTCGGCTACCTCGAGCCGCTTTCGGCCGTCGTGTTCTCGGCCGTCCTTTTGGGCGAAGCCATAACACCGGTCCGCCTGATGGGCGCCGCACTTATCATCGGCGGTGCGCTCTTTTGCGAACTCGCCGGCAAACGCGCAAGCGCCAAGGCTGGCATAGCCCAGACAGCACGTGCTTAAAAGCCCCTGTTTCGAAATGCTACCCACGTACATAAATAATCCCCAGCTGGGGATTATTGTCTAAAATAACCTGATGTGCCAAACTGCTCTTGTATGTATAAAGACGGCATAAAGGTTATCTGTCCTAGACAGATAACCGGATGTCTAAGGGAGTCCACGTGGCACACAACAAACTGGAGGCAAGCCCCCAAGACCAGCGTGGTCAAGGCGGGCACGGAGCCATTCCACTCTCCGCTGGCATGCTGCTCGTAACGCTCGGCGTCGTCTATGGCGACATCGGCACGAGCCCCATGTACACCATGAAATCAATCGTCGCCAACAACGGCGGCATCGGTACCGTCAGCGAGGACATGATCCTGGGCGCGCTTTCGCTCGTCATCTGGACCATGACACTCGTGACCACGGTCAAGTACGTGGTAATCGCCATGAAGGCCGACAACCACAACGAAGGCGGCATCTTCGCCCTGTTTAGCCTGGTGCGCAAGGTGGCACCGTGGCTGATTCTCCCCGCCATGATCGGCGGTGCGGCGCTGCTCGCCGACGGCATCCTCACCCCCGCTGTCACGGTTACCACGGCCATCGAGGGTCTGCGCACCATCGAATGGGGCCATGCGCTGCTGGGTGACGGCCAGACCAATGTGATCATCATCACCATCATCATTATCTGTGGTCTGTTTGCCATGCAGCGCGCCGGCACCTCGTCAATCGGCAAGCTGTTCGGCCCGCTTATGACGCTATGGTTCCTGTTCCTGGCGGGCGCCGGCCTGTTCAACATGCTCGGCAACCTGTCCATCCTACGCGCGCTCAACCCCATCCGCGGCATCATGTTCCTGTTCTCGCCCATCAACCACTCGGGCATCATGGTGCTCGGCTTCGTCTTCCTGTCGACGACTGGCGCCGAGGCGCTCTATTCGGACATGGGTCACGTGGGCAAAGCTAACATTTACGCATCCTGGCCGTTCGTAAAGGCGGCGCTTATCCTTAACTACCTGGGTCAGGGCGCTTGGCTGCTCGCCAACAACTCCAATCCCCAGATGCTCGCAATGGATATCGTCAACCCGTTCTATATGATGCTTCCCGAGCCCCTGCGCCCCTTTGCCATCGTGCTTTCGGCCGTGGCGGCCATCATTGCCTCGCAGGCGCTCATCACCGGCTCGTTCTCGCTGGTATCCGAGGCCACGCGCCTCAACCTTATGCCGCATCTGCGCATCCACTACCCCAGCGACACCAAGGGCCAGCTCTATATTCCGCTCGTCAACAACATCATGTGGGTCGGCTGCATCTTCATCGTGCTGCTGTTCCAAAACTCCGAACGCATGGAGAGCGCCTACGGCCTCGCCATTACCGTGACCATGCTCATGACTACGACGCTTTTGACGAGCTATATCGCTGGCATTCTCAAGCACAAGCTGGGCGCCTGCGTCTTCGCCCTGCTCTTCGGTGCCATTGAGCTGTGCTTCTTCGCCTCGTGCCTCACCATGTTCTTTGACGGCGGTTATGTGATGATCTTCCTGGCCGCACTGCTGTTTGGCCTTATGTACGTGTGGCGCCGTGGCACCGCCATCGAGCGCACGCAGACGATTCTGTTGCCCGTCTCCAAGTACATCGATCAGCTCAACCGCCTGCGCAACGACGAGACCTATCCCGTGCTCGCCGACAACCTAGTGTTCCTCACCAACAGCCCCGATCCGCTCACACTCGACCGCGACGTGCTCTATTCCATCCTGGATAAACATCCCAAGCGCGCCAAGGCGTATTGGTTCATTAACGTGCATGTCACCGACGAGCCCTATACGCACGAGTATTCCGTCGAGACCTTTGGCACAGACTTCCTGTTCCGCGTGCGCTTGGACCTGGGCTTTAAGGTCAATCAGCGCATCAACGCCTACCTGCGCCAGATCGTCGGCGACTTGATGGCATCGGGCGAGCTGCCGCCGCAACATCACACCTACTCCATCTACGAGACGCGTGGCAACGTGGGTGACTTCCGCTTTTGTATGCTGCGCAAGATGCTTGCCCCCGAAACGGACATCAACCGCAACGACCACCGTGTGATGGCCATCAAGTACGCCGTCCGCCGCGCCTGCGGAAGCCCGGCACGTTGGTATGGTCTCGAGAACTCGGCCATCATCATTGAGTACGTACCGCTCTTTGCCCGCATGCGTCCGGCAGTCAAGCTCGTACGCACCCAGGTGCCGCTCGAGATCCTGATCGAAGAGGCCGAGGAAATGGAAGTCGACATCTTCTCGGACGACCTGGTCAACGGCAACGAAGCCGGTAAGGACATGAACGTCGATCCCACCGAGTTGCTCGAGAGCGTCGCCGATACGCCCGAACAGCAACAGCTCGACGGCCTCGAGAGTGAACAACTCAACGACGCCAACTTCTAGCGACGTCACAAATCAACGACAGCGGCCCTGCACCTCACGAGAGACACAGGGCCGCTTTGCATCGCAGCAAAGCTAACGGCTACGAACGACGCGGCTCGGGAACCACAAGCTTATCGGGGCTCGCACCCTCGGCATCCATCAGGCTCACGTAGCGAATCGACGGATCATCATACATCGCGTAGTAATAATTGCCCGTGCGCGCGCTAAAGCATCCGGTGTAGATAGTCTTCTCGAACTTGCCATCGCCCATCCTGGACGCTCCCTCGATCATCACCACGCCCTCGAGTGAACGGAACATGCGGACGACGTTTTCGATCTCGCTCTCTTTTTGCGGGTAATTGGCATTGAGGTACGCCGCCTTTACAAAACGGCTCGGCGAATAGCAATCGCCCGGAATGCCGCGCATGCCGGCACCCGCACCATAGGGCTTGAGCTCAGCGCCACGCCATGTCGCCGTCTGCGGAAAATCGCTTGTGGCGGTGATATAGGTGCGGAGGTTTTCCATGTGCCACGGGAAGGTGGGCTGATTGGCAAGGGTGTCGACCGGATCGTCGTATACATGCAGGCCGTCAGCCATCATCTCGACCACGATGCTGCGCTGGCTGTCGCCGATAATCCAATGGAGTAGCGACACGCCCAGCCCCTCTCCGGCAGATTTGGCGACAATCACCGTGTCGCGCAGCGCGGCCTCGACCTCATCGACCGTCGAGAACGTCGCTGCCACCCACAGGGGGAACTCATAGGCCGCGATATTGGTCTTGCCGTCGACAGGGTCCTCGGCATACTCGGCATAACCCGGGAAATTGAGACCCGCCACGGCGAGGCCCGCATCGTTGCCGCAATCGAAGAACATAGGGTAGTTCCTGTAATCGATGCACATACCGATCACCGCGTGCGCCGCTGTCGCGTCGTCGATAAACGAATACGGAATGTGAAACCCGCGCGGCATCACGCGAACCTGTTGGCCGTAGTCAAAGCTCCAGTCGAGGTTGCGGCCCAGATACATGTGGCCAGAATTATCGGTAAATCGAATACTCGTACACATAGCGCCTCCTAGCTTTACGTTCTTGCTAATTTCATTGTCTCCAAACAAAAAGGCGCTAAACACAAAAGCCCGGACATGACAACAATGTCATGCCCGGGCTATTCAAGCAGGATAAACTCAACCAAGTTAACCCCGCAGGTCGTCTAAGGGGTCAAAGTGCCGCAGATTGCCACGAAAGAGGAGCGAAGCGTACTTAAGGTACGCGAGCGACGATTGAGCGGCAAGGTGCGGTGCTTTGGTCCCCTTAGACCAACTTTCCAAGACAGTGATCGATCATATGCTGGATCATTTGCGCCTCAAAGCCCGCGTAGTCGCGGCGACACTCCTTCATCTTGCCGTCGACGATCTGGTCAAAGGCAACCTTGCACTTGATGTAGCGCGTGGACTTGGTGACCTCCTCGTGCGTCAGGCAGCTCTCCTCCATCTTGCTGGCACCCAGGCCAAACACCAGACGGGGGTTGTAGAGCACATGGGGCTCGCCGGCGTCGTCCAGATAGACGCAGACCTTCTTGGTGACGCCGATCTGGTTGGCGGCAAGGCAGCCGGCATCGTCGAGCGACTTGATGGTATCGATCAGGTCCTGTGCCACCGACTCGTCCTCGACGGTCGCGACCTCGCAACGCTGGGACAGAATAGCCTCGTCGTGGCAGAGCTCTTTAATCATACGTTCCTCCATAGGGGTCGTTGTAACTGCTTAAGTATACGGTACCCACACATTTTCATGCGAAAAATACCGTCCGTCTGCTACAAAGCGCCGAACATCAACATGCGAGGAACAACAGCGTCGTAAAGGGGCTATAGTGGGTGAGTTCGTGTCAATCGGCCTAAACTCGGGGCCGAACAAGGAAAGGGTATGCATGGACGAACTATTTCACGTCAGCGAGCGCAAGTCCACAATCGGGACCGAACTCCGCGCTGGACTGACAACATTCCTGGCGATGGCTTACATCATCGCCGTCAACCCCGCGGTGCTCTCGGGCGCCGGCATCGATGCGGGAGCGCTCGCCTGCGCCACCTGCCTGGGCGCCGGCATCATGACCATCTGCATGGGCATCTTCGCCAACCGCCCGCTCGCCTGCGCGTCGGGCTTAGGCGTCAACGCGATGATCGCCGGAATCACCACCACCGTCTGCGGCGGTGACTGGCACGTGGCCATGAGCGTCATCTTCCTTGAGGGCGTTGTCATCTTGCTGCTCGTGCTTTGTGGCCTGCGCGAGGCCATCATGGACGCCATCCCGGTTGTCCTGCGTCACGCCATCTCGGTGGGTCTGGGCCTGTTCATCGCCATGATCGGCCTGTGCGATGCCGGCATTATCACCGCTGGCGCCGGTACACTCGTCGGTCTGGGCGACATCACCTCCCCCACCTTCATCGTCGGCATCATCTCCATCGTCGTGACGGTTGCCCTTGCTTCCCGCAACGTGCCGGGCTCGCTGCTCATCGGCATCATCGTCGCCGTTATCGCCGGTATCCCCCTAGGTGTGACCCAGGCTCCGACCGGTATCATCGCCCCGCTCGACTTCTCGAGCATCGGTGGCCCCATCGCCGACGCCGGCGGCGTGCCTGCCATCGTCAAGGTCCTTACCGACCCCGCGCTCCTCGTCATCTCGTTCTCGCTGCTCATGAGTGACTTCTTCGACACCATGGGCACCGCGATGGCCGTGGCCAAGCAGGGCGAGTTCCTCACCGACGACGGCAACGTCGAGAATATCAAGGAGATTCTGATCGTCGACTCCGCCGCCGCCGCTGTGGGCGGTTTCATGGGCGTCTCCTCCATCACCACCTTCGTCGAGTCCACCTCTGGCGCTGCCGACGGTGGCCGCACGGGCCTCACCTCCGTCACCACCGGTGTGCTGTTCATTCTCGCCGCGTTCTTCTCCCCCATCGTCACCATCGTTTCCAGCGCCGCCACCTGCGGTGCTCTGGTCTACGTCGGCTACCTCATGATGAGCGAGGCCTCCGAGATCGACTGGTCCGACGTGTCGCAGGGTTTCCCGGCGTTCATGATTGTCGCCGGCGTGCCCTTCACCTACTCCATCTCTGCCGGCATTGGCCTGGGCTTTATCGCCTACGTGATCGTCGCGCTCTTTAAGGGC
>CABUMZ010000104.1 GCA_902492825.1 uncultured Collinsella sp. | reverse complement strand
GCTGATGCTGATGATCGGAGGCGTGCTGTAATGTCCTTCCAGACGACGTATGGCTCCGATGGACGTCTCCGTGTTGCCATCCTGGGCTGTACGGGCTCTATCGGCACCCAGGCGCTCGATGTGTGCCGTCAGCATGCCGATCGCTTGCAGGTGACGGCGCTGTCCGTTAACTCCAGCACCTCCGAGCTCGTTGCCGCTGCCCGCGAGTTCTCGGTTCCGGCGGTTGCCGTGGCCGATGTCGCTCATGGCGATGACGCCGTGCTGCAGGAGTTGCCCGAGGGAACGAAGCTCGGCGTTGGCGCGCAGGCGGTTTGCGAGCTCGCGCGTCGCGACGATGTCGACTGCGTGCTCGTTGCTATTGTGGGCGCCGCCGGTCTCGAGGCGAGCCATGCGGCCTTGACCTCGAATAAGCGTCTTGCCCTTGCCAACAAGGAGTCCCTCGTCGTCGGTGGCGACTTGCTTATGCCGTTGGCGCAACCGGGCCAGCTTATTCCAGTCGACTCTGAGCACTCCGCCATCTTCCAGTGCTATCTGGGGGAGAACCCACGCGAGGCTCATTGTATTTGGCTCACCTGCTCGGGCGGTCCGTTCTTTGGCCGCACACGCGGCGAGCTCGACCGCGTGACGCGTGCCGATGCCCTCGCACATCCCACGTGGGCCATGGGTGCCAAGATCACCATCGACTCCGCCACCCTCATGAATAAGGGCCTGGAGCGCATTGAGGCCATGCATCTGTTTAACTGCGACCTCGATTTCATTAACGTGGTCGTGCAGCGTCAGTCCAAGATTCACTCTATGGTCGAGTTTGCCGACGGCTCCGTGATGGCGCATCTCGGTGCTTCCGACATGCGTATTCCCATCCAGTTCGCGTTCTCGTATCCCGAGCGTTGGGATACCCCGGCGCCTCGTATCGATTTCCGTGAGCTGGGGCAGCTCACGTTTGATGCTGCCGACATGGATACCTTCCGCTGCCTGGCACTGGCCGAGCGTGCCGGCAAGACGGGTGGCACCATGCCGTGCGTGCTCAATGCCGCCAACGAGGTCGCCGTCGATGCCTTCCTGCACGATGGCTGCAGCTTTACCGATATCGATCGCATTGTGGAATCCTGCATGGATGCCCACGATATGCAGGCGGTCGACTCGTTTGAGCAGCTTCGCGACATCGATGCGTGGGCGCGTGAAAAGGCTGCGCAGGTGCTCGCCGCAACCCGTTCCTAACCCATAAGGATTGCTTTTTCGTTTTATGGATACTGTTCTGAGCGTTCTCTCATCGGTCTTTTGGGGCCTGCTGATGCTTTCCGTCCTCGTGTTTTTGCACGAGGGCGGTCACTTTTTGGCGGCGCGTGCCTGCGGCGTCCGTGTGACCGAGTTCTTTTTGGGCCTGCCGTGCCGCTTTGACATCCATTACACGTCGCGTCGCATTGGAACCAAGTTTGGCGTGACCCCGCTGCTGCTGGGTGGCTACGCTGCCATCTGCGGTATGGATCCGACCGATGTCTCCTGCGCCGATCGCGTGCTCGCGGCTATCTATCGTCATGGTCGCGTGACCGTGGCCGACCTTGCTGTCGAGCTCGAGCTATCCGAGGAGGTTGTGCTCGAGGCATGCGCCTTGCTCTTGGGTTGGGGCTCTATCGCGCCTTGGTATGAGGAAGGGGAGAAGCCCTCGCCGAGCTACTATCCCACCAAGTATCAGACGCTGCCGCGAGACGCGGCGGGTTACACCACCTTTGACGGCCGCCGTTTCGATCGAGAGCATGCGACTACCGAGGGCGATGTGTGGGAGCTGCCGTGCGGCGAAGCCGAGTTCCTTGCGCAAGAGCGTTCGCATACCTATCTGGGCCAGGGTTTTCTCAAGCGCGCCTTTATGCTGCTCGCGGGCATTCTCGTCAATATCCTGACGGGCTTTTTGCTGCTTATGAGCATCTACTCTATTGCGGGTGTCACCGTGCCGATGGATACCAACGTGATCGGTCAGGTTGACGAGGGGTCTATTGCCGCCAAGGCGGGTATCGAGGGCGGCGACGCGATACTTTCGGTTGACGGAGTATCGTGCTCTACCTGGATGGACGTTTACGATGCCATCGGCAAGGCCGCCGGTAAGGACGATATCGCCATTGAGTATGAGCGCGACGGCAAGCAGCATTCGACCTCGGTTGCGCTCAAAGAGGACGAGCGCCTAGGTGTGTATGCCTCTACGCAGGTGGTCCGTTTAGACCCCATCACGTCGGCTCGCCTTTCGTTCTCCTATGTCGTGCAGACAGCGGAGGGCGTGATGCGCCTGCTCCAGCCGCAGCATACGATGGAGATTCTCGATCAGTCTTCTTCGATCGTGGGCATTAGCGTTATGTCCTCACAGGCTGCTGCTGCCGGCCCTGCCACGTTCCTTTCGTTTGCCGCCCTCATTTCGTTCTCGCTTGGCTTTATGAACCTGCTGCCCATCCCACCACTCGATGGCGGCAAGCTGGTCATCGAGATCATTCAAAAGATTGCTGGCCGCGAGCTTCCGCTCAAGGTCCAGACGATTGTGAGCTATGTGGGCATCGCGCTCTTTGCGCTGCTGTTTGTCTATATGCTTCGTTCCGACGTCCTTCGATTTATCCTGTAGGGGAGTGTTTGGATTGTCTTTATCCCATCCTTTGCCTCGCGAGTTGACGCGCCCCGTGCATGTGGGCGGTGTGCAGATCGGTGGCGGCGCGCCGGTGGTGGTCCAATCCATGACCTGCACCGATACCGCTGACGCCCAGGCAACGCTTGCGCAAGTGTGCGCGTTGGCGCAGGCTGGCTGTGATATCGTGCGTGTGAGCGTGCCCACCGAGGCCGCGCTTGAGGGTTTCCGCACCATCTGTGCCGAGTCTCCGGTGCCGATCGTCGCCGATATTCACTTTAACCATAAGCTCGCCATCGGCGCCGTCGAGGCTGGTGCCGCCAAGCTTCGCATCAATCCCGGCAATATCGGCGATTGGGCTAAGGTCGATGCCGTGATCGATGCCGCGGGCGCCGCTGGGTGCGCGATTCGTATCGGCGTCAATGCCGGTTCGCTCGAGCAGGATATCGCCGAGCGCGACGACCTCACGCAGCCCGAAAAGCTCGTGATGTCGAGCGAGCGCTTCGTCAAGCACTTTGAGGACCGCGGTTTTACGAACATTGTGCTTTCGGCCAAGGCCCATAGCGTGCAAACGACGCTTGATACCTATCGAGCCCTGTCGCGTGAGATTCCCCACGTTCCGCTTCACCTGGGCGTGACGGAGGCGGGGACCAAGCTCCAGGGCACCATCAAGAGCTCTGTAGGCTTGGGTATCTTGCTTTCCGAAGGCATTGGCGACACCATGCGTGTGTCGCTCACAGCCGATCCGGTTGAGGAGCCGCCGGTTGCCTGGGGTATTCTGCAGTCGTTGGGCCTGCGTCGCCGTGGCCCCGAGATTGTCTCGTGCCCCACATGCGCCCGCTGCCAGGTTAACCTTATTCCCATTGCCGAGGAGGTTACCGAGCGGCTTAAGAACTACTCCGCGCCGCTTTCGATCGCTGTGATGGGATGTGCCGTTAATGGC
This sequence comes from uncultured Collinsella sp., assembly GCA_902492825.1. Lineage (GTDB taxonomy): Bacteria > Actinomycetota > Coriobacteriia > Coriobacteriales > Coriobacteriaceae > Collinsella. Next base: position 3,053 of record CABUMZ010000104.1, on the reverse strand, counting down.
CCCGGCGAGGCATCTGATGCCGATCTGGGCGTTGCTTGCGGACGTGGTCAGGCCTTGCTCTTTTCGCATGGCCAGATCATTGGTAAAGTAGCTGAGGATCAAATTGTCGACGCGCTGATGGCCGAGGTCGACAAACTTATTGAGGAGAAGTAAATGACTCGAGCAATGTATATGTCTAAGCTCTATGCGCCGACGCTTAAAGAGGATCCGGCGGACGCTGAGCTCGCCAGCCACCGCCTGCTGCTCCGTGCCGGCATGATCCGCAAGGAGGCCGCCGGTCTGTATTCTTATCTGCCGCTCGCATGGCGCTCGATCCGCAAGATCGAGAACATCGTGCGCGACGAGATGGATGCTGCCGGCGCCCAGGAGCTCATGATGCCCATCATGGTCGATGCCGAGCTGTGGCGTGAGTCCGGTCGTATCGATGCCTATGGCAAGGAGCTTGTGCGCTTTGACGATCGTCATGGTCGCGAGTTCGTCCTGGGCCCCACGCACGAGGAGACCGTCACGGCCCTGGTGCGCAACGAGCTGCGCTCCTACAAACAGCTGCCCGTTAACCTGTACCACATCCAGGATAAGTTCCGCGACGAGTTCCGTCCCCGCTTTGGCCTGATGCGCGGCCGCGAGTTCATCATGAAGGACGCCTATAGCTTCTCCGCCACGCAGGAGAGCCTGCAGGAGGAGTACGACAAGATGAAGCAGGCCTATGCCAACATTTGCGAGCGCTGCTACATCAAGGCTCTGCCCGTTGTCGCCGACTCCGGCGAGATCGGCGGCGACACTTCCGTCGAGTACATGGCTCTGGCCGACGCCGGCGAGGCTTCGCTGGTCTACTGCGACGATTGCGGCTTTGCTGCCGATGACGAGGCTGCAAGCACCAAGGTCGTTGTGACCGAGGGCCCCGGCGATGGTACGCTTACCAAGGTTGAGACTCCGGGTATGGGCACCATCGAGGCCGTTGCAAAGTTCTTCGGCTTCCCCGAGAACGGTACGCGAAAGTCGCTGGCACTCATCGACGCTGAGGGCAAGCCGGTCGTGGCCATTGTCCCGGGCGACCACGAGCTCAATGACTGCAAGGCCGAGCATGTCTTTGGCAAGGGCTATCGCATGATGACCGACGAGGAGCTTCAGGCGAACGGCCTGCACAAGGGCTTTATCGGACCGGTCAACCTGCCCGAGGGCATCCGTCTGGTGTGCGACGAGAGCCTGCGCGAGTCCAAGCAGTGGGCCTGCGGTGCCAACGAGGTCGATTATCACTTTACCGGGGCCTGTCCCGAACGCGACTTTACCGTCGACGAGTGGGCCGACCTGGTCACCGTCGTTGCCGGCGATCCCTGCCCGCACTGCGGCAAGCCGCTCTCTGCTGCTCGCGGCATCGAGGTCTCCCAGGTCTTCCAGCTGGGCACCAAGTATTCCGAGGCCATGGGTGCCACCTTTATGGACGAGGACGGCAAAGAGAAGCCGCTCATCATGGGTTGTTACGGCGTGGGCGTGTCCCGCTCGCTCGCTGCCGTCGTGGAGCAGCACAACGACGAGCACGGTATCGTCTGGCCGGTCTCCGTTGCCCCGTACGAGGTCGCGATGATTCCGCTCGATCCCAAGAAGGGGGAGTGCGCTACCGTCTGCGAGCAGATCGTTGATGGCCTGTGCGCTGAGGGTATCGAGGTCGTCGTCGACGATCGCGATGAGCGTCCTGGCTTTAAGTTTGCCGACAACGACCTTATGGGCTTCCCGTATCAGGTGGTGCTCGGCAAGCGCGGCCTTAAGAACGGTACCGTTGAGCTCAAGGACCGTGCTACGGGCGAGCGCGAGGACGTGGCGATCGACGAGGTCGTCGCCAAGGTTGCCGAGCTGGTGAAGGCGGCTCGCCGTTAATCTACGATTTCGCTTGTAGTTCGATATACGGGACGGCCCCGCATATCTCCAGATAGGGGAGATGCGGGGCCGTCATTTTACCTTGCCTGCGTGCTCAATCGCTAAAAGAAAAACCCCACAGCCCATGCGAACTGCGGGGTTTTCCATTGTGCCTCCGATGCGAAATAAATCGCTCAGATATTACTGATAATCGACGACGTCGATCCAGTTCTTCAGGAACTCATCGTTCACGTTGCGCTTACGAGCGAGCTCGGAAGCGGCGACGATGCTCGTCCACTGACGCACGACCTGCATGGGCATGTCGGCGCGGTCGCAGTAGAGCTCCAGGTAGGCCTCGGCCTGGTCCTTGCTGTTGAGGGCGAAGAGCAGGTAGGTGGTGGCAACGTCGGCAGCAGGGGAGCCCTGGGTGGCGTGTGCCCAGTCGCACACATAGAGCTGGCCGTCGTCGCCGACGATGACGTTGGAGGGGTTGAAGTCGCCGTGGCAGACCTTGAACTCCTTGGTCATGCCGTCCAGACGCTCCTGAAGGTTGTAGCGCGTGGTGGCATTGAGCTGATCAAGGCTGTCGATCATGCGGGCGAACTTGTCGCGCTGACGGTTGAGCAGCGGGGAGGTGTAGCCGTGGATCTCGATCTGGAGGTCGACGAACATCTCGAGGTACTCACCAAAGCGCTGGGGCTCGGCAGTCATCTTCTCGGCAATGGTGGTGCCCGGAACCTTCTCGGTCACGAGCGCCCAGCCGTTGGCGTTCTCGAGCTGGGAAACCTCGAGAGCCTTGGGGCTGCGGATGCCGCACTCATTGATGCGGGCAAGATTCAAAGCCTCGTTGAACACGTCGGAGACAGGCTTGGTCTCGTTAAAGACCTTGACGATCTTGTCGCCCAGGTCGTAAACGACCTTGTTGCCACGGCGGACGAGCTCGGTCTTGGAATCGGGTAGCAGCATGGTTGCATCCTTTCAACGATGCGATAGAAGCGACGGCGGGGGTGTGTGAAACACCCGTGCACCCCCGCCGTTAAAAACCGTGCTAAAACTAGCAGACGGCGTAATCCTGGGGCTCGCGGCCGTAGTAGGCGTCCAGGTAGAGCTCCTTGATCTCGCTCATGAGCGGGTAGCGCGGGTTAGCGCCGGTGCACTGGTCGTTGAATGCCTGCTCGGTCATCTCGTCGAGGGTGTCG
>CABUMZ010000103.1 GCA_902492825.1 uncultured Collinsella sp. | reverse complement strand
GCCTCTGGGCGGCAAGGCCCAGTTCGGCGGCCAGCGCTTCGGCGAGATGGAAGTTTGGGCACTGTACGCTTACGGTGCTTCCAACGTCCTGCAGGAGATCCTGACCGTCAAGTCCGACGATACCGTGGGCCGCGTCAAGACCTACGAGTCCATCGTCAAGGGCGAGAACGTTCCTGTCCCGGGTATCCCCGAGTCCTTCAAGGTTCTCGTCAAGGAGATTCGCTCCCTCGCACTGGACATCGAGCCCATGCACGATGCCGACGAGGACGCCTCCGCACCTGTGACCGCCGAGGAGACCTCCGCTCTCGACGACCTGGCTGCGCTCGCCGGCGTTGACGCCGACGTCGAGGCCGAGGACGCCGAGACCACCGAGGCGCCCGAGGCTGTCGCCGCCACGACCACTGATAAGGAGTAGTTGACTGTGGCAGATTTCGAAGCTACTGATTTTGACTCGGTAAAGATCTCCCTTGCCTCCGCCGACCAGATCCGTTCCTGGTCGCACGGTGAGGTCAAGAAGCCGGAGACCATCAATTACCGTACCCTCAAGCCCGAGAAGGACGGCCTGTTCTGCGAGAAGATCTTCGGTCCCGCCAAGGACTGGGAGTGCTCCTGCGGCAAGTACAAGGGCATCCGCTTTAAGGGCATCGTCTGCGAGCGCTGCGGCGTCGAGGTCACCTCGGCCAAGGTGCGTCGCGACCGCATGGGCCACATCGAGCTCGCCGCTCCCGTGTCCCACATCTGGTACTTCAAGAGCCCCACGAGCTTCCCGATGAGCCGTATGCTCGACATCAAGTCCAAGGACCTCGAGAAGGTTCTGTACTTTGCCAGCTACATCATCACCGAGGTTGACTACGAGGCTCGCGAGGCCGACGCCGACGACCTGCGCGAGGAGCTCGCCGCCGATCTGGAAGAGATCGATGCCGAGTGCGCCCGTCAGATCGAGTCCCTCAAGGAGCAGGGCGACCCCGAGAACTTTGACGAGTTCTCCGACGAGGAGCCGCTGACCCCCGAGGAGATTGCCTCTGGCATCGTCGACATCGAGGAAGAGTGCAAGGACGAGAAGCAGCTCCGCACGGACGCCTTCAACGCCTTCATGAAGCTCACCGAGCGCGACCTCATCTCCGATGAGCCGCTGTTCCGCGAGATGACCCGTTACTACTCCATGTACTTCAAGGGTGGTATGGGTGCCGAGGCCGTCCGCGACCTGCTCGCTGCCATCGACCTCCCCTCCGAGGCCGAGAAGCTCAAGGCCATCATCGCCGACGAGGATTCCCAGAAGCAGAAGCGCGAGAAGGCCGTCAAGCGCCTTGAGGTCGTTGACGCCTTCCTGAAGGGCGGCAACAGCCCCGCGAACATGATCCTGGACGTCATCCCGGTCATTCCGCCCGATCTGCGCCCGATGGTCCAGCTCGACGGCGGCCGCTTCGCCGCGTCCGACCTCAACGACCTGTATCGTCGCGTGATCAACCGTAACAACCGACTCAAGCGCCTGCTCGACCTGGACGCCCCCGCGATCATCGTGAACAACGAGAAGCGCATGCTCCAGGAGTCCGTAGACGCCCTGTTCGACAACGGCCGTCGTGGTCGCCCGGTCTCTGGCCGTGGCGGTCGCCCGCTCAAGTCGCTCGCCGAGGCCCTCAAGGGCAAGCAGGGTCGTTTCCGTCAGAACCTGCTGGGTAAGCGTGTCGACTACTCCGGCCGTTCGGTTATCGTTACCGACCCCAAGCTGCTGCTGCACCAGTGCGGTCTGCCCAAGACCATGGCGCTGGAGCTCTTCAAGCCCTTCGTCATGAAGCGCCTGGTCGAGCTTGGCAAGGTCGAGAACATCAAGGGTGCCAAGCGCGCTATCGACCGCGGTGCCACCTTTGTGTGGGACATCCTCGAAGAGGTCATCGACGGCCGCGTCGTGCTGCTCAACCGTGCACCGACCCTGCACCGTCTGTCCATCCAGGCCTTTGAGCCGGTGCTGGTCGAGGGCAAGGCTATCCACCTGCATCCGCTGGTCTGCTCGCCCTTCAACGCCGACTTCGACGGCGACCAGATGTCTGTCCACGTGCCGCTGTCCAGCCAGGCTCAGGCCGAGGCCCGCGTGCTCATGCTCTCTGCAAACAACCTGCGCTCGCCGGCATCCGGCAAGCCGGTCAACATCCCCTCGCAGGACATGATCATCGGTGTGTACTACCTCACCCAGGTCCGCGACGGTCTGCCGGGCGAGAACCATGTGTTCGCCAGCTTCGATGACGCGCTGCACGCCTATGACTGCCGCTCCGAGGTCGACATGCAGGCCAAGATTCAGGTCCGCGTGTCCGCTGCCGACGCCAATGTCATCAACGAGGACGGCACCCGTATCTTCCGCGTTAAGAACGGCAAGAACGAGTTTGTCGACTACGACGTCACCGGCAACAAGACCGCGCGCTTCGAGACCTCCATCGGCCGCATCATCTTCAACCGCCAGTGCCTGCCCGAAGACTATGAGTTCATGAACTACAAGATGGTCAAGGGCGACGTGGCCAAGCTGGTTGCCGACTGCTGCGATCGTTACCCCGAGGCCAAGGTCGGCCCGATCCTCGACGCCATCAAGTACTCCGGCTTCCACTACGCTACCCGCGCCGGCCTCACCATCTCGGTGTGGGACGCTCTCATCCCTGCCGAGAAGCAGGAGCTGCTCGATCGCGCCCAGGCCAACGTCGACCAGATCAACGAGTACTTCGAGGAGGGCTTCATCAACGAGACGGAGCGCCACATCGAAGTCGTTAACGAGTGGACCGCTTGTACCGACAAGGTCGCAGCGCTCATGCTCGACATGTTCGACGAGGAGAACCCGCTGTACATGATGGCCGACTCCGGCGCCCGTGGTTCTAAGACCCAGCTGCGTCAGCTCGGCGGCATGCGTGGTCTGATGGCAGACATGTCCGGCGAGACGATCGACCTTCCCATTAAGGCGAACTTCCGCGAGGGCCTGTTGCCGCTCGAGTACTTCATTTCGACCTACGGCGCCCGTAAGGGCCTGGTCGATACCGCATCCCACACCTCGGACTCTGGTTACCTGACCCGTCGTCTGGTCGACGTGGCCCAGGACGTCATCGTCCGCGAGGAGGACTGCGGTACGCACGAGGGCGTCACCTACAACCTCATCATCCCCGGCACCACTGACCTCAACACCGACCTCGTCGGCCGTTGCTTCATCGAGGACGTCGTGGCTCCCGATGGCACCGTGCTCTTTGAGCAGGACGGCTACATCGAGAAGGTCGCCGACATCCAGAAGATGGTCGATGCGGGCCTCAAGAAGGTCAAGCTTCGCGCGCTGCTCACCTGCCGCTCCAAGTACGGCGTGTGCCAGAAGTGCTACGGCTGGGATCTTTCCACCCGTCGTCCGGTCGCCATCGGTACTGCCGTCGGCATTATTGCCGCCCAGTCCATCGGCGAGCCGGGTACGCAGCTTACGATGCGTACCATTCACTCCGGCGGCGTCGCTGGCGTCGACGATATTACGCAGGGTCTGCCTACGGTCAGCCGTATGTTCGATATCGTCGGCAACGTCAACGAGAAGATCCTGGGTCGCGAGGCCGAGCTGGCTCCGTACTCCGGCCACCTCTCGATTAAGCCCGAGAAGTCCGAGTACGTGCTGACGCTCACCGACTCCGAGGATCACACCCGTGTCCTCGACGAGCGTCGCGTCCCCGCTTCGGTGCGCTTTATGCCCGAGATCGAGGACGGCTGCGAGGTTCGCGCCGGCGACCAGATCACCAAGGGCTTCGTCAACTTCCGCAACCTGCGCAAGCTGACCGACATCGAGTCGACGATGCACACCTTCGTCGAGAGCGTCAAGGACGTCTACACCAGCCAGGGCGTCGACCTGAACGACAAGCACATCGAGGTGCTCGCACGTCAGATGCTGCGTCGCGTTCAGATCACCAACCCCGGTGACTCCAAGTACCTGCTTGGTCAGTACGTCGACCGCTACGAGTTCGCCGACGAGGTCGAGCGCGTTGCCCGTCTGGGCGGTCAGGCTCCTGTGGCCGAGCCCGTCATCCTGGGTACGCTCAAGGTCGCGTCCAACATCGACTCCTGGCTGTCGAGCGCTTCGTTCATCCGTACCGCCGGCGTCCTTACCGAGGCTGCCATCGAGGGCAAGGTCGACCACCTGCTCGACCTTAAGTCCAACGTCATCGTCGGTAAGAAGATCCCGGCTGGTACCGGCCTCAAGCCGTACGCCAACGCCAAGCTGACGTATCGCACGGCCGACGGCTATGTGGACATTGACGGTCCGGCTTCGCCCAACGCCAAGTCGCTGCCCGAGTGGGCTCCTGTGGAGCTCAAGGACCTGGACGAGCAGCTCCCGCAGCAGCTCGACTGGGCCGGCTACGACGAGTTCGGTGGTGCTGACGGTTCGTTCACCCGCAACGGCCACACCATCTCCGCCGAGAAGGCTCGTCTGTACCTGTTCGACGACCTGGGCGTGTCGCAGCGCTGGACCAACAAGTTCAGCGAGGTCGGCATCGAGACGGTCGGCGACCTGGTTGGCAAGTCCGAGGAGGATCTGCTGCGCATCGATGGCATCGGTGCCAAGGCGATTGAGGAGCTCCGTGACGGCCTCGAGGCCCACGATTTGCTCTACATCCTCGAGAACAACGACGACGTTGCCGACGAGGAAGACCTCTCGCAGCTGCTGCAGATGGTCTTTAGCCCCGACGGTCCGGACGATATCCTGCTGGGTACCTCAGCTCCGACGCATCACGCTGACGCCGACGAGGAGCTCCTGGGCGCCCCGATCGACGACAAGAAGGCTCCCGCCAACGGCGCGATCAACGAGGACATGGCTTCCCTCGACGAGCTGCTCAACCAGCTCGTGGACACCGACGACGCCGAAGAGGCCAAGGACAACGACGAGGAGTAACTAGTTCCGCCGTTCTAACGAACGGCGGCGATCTCCGTCGCTGCGCGGCCCCCAGAGCTACAATCTGTCATTCAAAAGGCAGGGCATGACCAAAAGGTCAATGCCCTGCCTTTTTCATGCCACCTTGTACGCTCTGGGGGCCGCTCGCTTGCGTATGCTCAACCTGTTGCGTTCCGTCGATCCCTTGCCAATAAGGGGCAGAGTTTTTTTTGGTAGGTTATTCCTGCTTGAATTTGAAACATTTCCTTCGGTCAAAGCGTATCTATGGTGAGGGCCTCAGCAAGAATCATTAACGTCACCGGGAGGTGATTATGGAAGAACAAGCATTTAGACAGGCGGTCGAGGATCACCGTGATGTCGTGTTTCGAATCGCATTGACGTACCTGCGCGATCGTGCCGATGCCGACGATATTGCCCAGGATGTCTTTCTTAAGTTGCTTAAAAGCGATGGACACTTTGAAAGTTGGGAACATCTTCGCCGCTGGCTTATCCGGGTCACGATCAATGAATGTAAATCGCTCTTTCGAAAGCCATGGAGGCGTGTGGGGGATATTGAGAACCTGGCCGATTCGCTTTCGGCGGCGCAGGATGAGACCAAGGCGGTCCTGTCAGACGTTATGCGACTTCCGGAGCGATTCCGCGTTCCCATCGTGCTCTATTACTATCTGGGCTTTTCGACCTCAGAGATTGCCGAGTTGTTGCATGTACCAGCCGCGACCGTTCGAACGCGTTTGGCTCGCGGCAGGTCGAAGCTCAAGTTCATCCTAGAGGAGGGCGACCGTGAAATCCAATCAAATCAAGCAGGCCTTCGAGTCCATCCAAGCCGATAGCAATCTTGCAGATCGCGTCCTTAATACTGCTGCGGGTGAGCCGCTTCATCGAAAGGGCCACGCGAAGCCTCTCTATGTTGCCGTAATCGGGTGTCTTGTCGGAGTGTTGGCGACTGGAGGGGTCGCCTACGCAGTTATCAATTCCAGCTATTTTGCCTCAGCCTGGGGAAACCACGGCAACGGGGATTCCATTACCTGGACCAACGGCGGCTCATCGGGGACTCAATATACCTACACCAGAGAGTTCGGTGACGGCATCGCGCCCCAAAGCCTGGAGGGCACAGTCCAGAAGGTTGATCTGTCCGTCGAGGGTAATGGCTATACGCTCGATATCCATGAGATGGCTATTGACCAAAACGGCTGCGGAGCCGTGACGTTTACGTTGTCCAATCCAAATGGCGTTAACTACTACAAGCCGGCAGCAGAGACAGACGAACTTGTTCTCTATGGTGAAGAAGAACAAGGCATCGGTACGCCCAGCATGAACTTCGGCGAGGAATGGGCTGACACACGCTGCACCATTGATAAGGACACATCAAGCGATACTGTCATTAATGGCACGATGTACTTTGCTTCTATGGATCGCGAGCGAGGTTTTCAACATGCGGTCACCTGGAATATCTCGTGGACCGAGGGCGAAGGCGAGGATGCGAAGCCGTTCGAGGCATCGACGCCCGAGTTTAGCGTTGGAGCGTACGTCGATACAAAGGAACTCCGCTCCGATGACTCGCCTCTCGAGATCAGCCCGTTTTCTATCCAGACACACATCGATGATTTGGGCATTGACGCAGTCACGAAGAAGTTGACGGTTACCTACAAGGATGGATCGGAGCAGATTATCGAAGATGACGACGCAGGGGCGTTCAACTTATATTTTTCTTATACGCGCAATAGCGGAGAGAACATCTGGGTGCCAACGAAGTTGATTGATGTCGACCAAGTGGTCTCAGTAACGCTTGAGGGCACGAGATACACATCA
>CABUMZ010000102.1 GCA_902492825.1 uncultured Collinsella sp. | reverse complement strand
GAGCACGCCCTCGAACTCATTGGCCTCGTCGACCGTGATGGGCGACTTGTACCAATCGAGCAGCGCGGCGTACTTCTGGTGATCGACGCAGCCAGCGGGCGCATATGCCATGGCCTCGTCAACCGTGTAGGACAGGATCGGCTGCAGGTCGCGCATGAGCATCGAGAAGAGCTCGGCCAGCACGGTCTGGGCGCTGCGACGCTCGAGCGAGCCGGGCTTGTCGCAGTACAGACGGTCCTTCAGGGCGTCGAGGTACACGTTGGAGAGCTCGGTAACCACGAAGTCATAAAGCGCACGGTAGGCGCGCGGGAACTCGTAGCTGGCGTAGGCGTCGTCGACCTCGGCCTGAACCTGAGTCAGGCGGGCAACCATGAGCTTGTCGAGCGGCAGCAGGTCGGCAAAGGCGACGCCGTCGGTCTCGGGCTCAAACTGACCCTCGAGCTCGGAGAGCAGGAAGCGCAGCGTGTTGCGGAAACGACGGTAGGCATCGGACGTACGAGCAAGGATCTCGTGGTCGATGGACACGTCGGAGCTGGTATCGACGGATGCAACCCACAGACGGATGATGTCAGCGCCCATCTCGTCGCAGACCTTATTGGGGTCGATGACGTTGCCGAGCGACTTGGACATCTTACGGCCCTGGCCGTCGAGGGTGAAGCCCTGCGAGACAACCGCCTTGTACGGAGCGTGGCCGTTGGCGCCCACCGAGGTGAGCAGCGAGCTTTGGAACCAACCGCGGTGCTGGTCGGAGCCCTCGAGGTACACATCAGCCGGATACTCCAGCTCGGGACGGTACTCGCAGACGGCCTTCCAAGAGACGCCGGAATCCCACCACACGTCGAGGATGTCCTTATCGGCCTTGAGGTGATGGCCGCCGCACTTGGGGCAGACGCAGGCCTCGCCCAGGTAGCTCTCGGGAGCGTCGGTGAACCAGGCGTCGGAGCCCTTCTCGTGGAAGAGCTTGATGACGGCGTCGAGCGTGGCGTCGTTCATGACCTTCTCACCGCAGTCGGCGCAAGTGTAGCTGGGGATAGGCACGCCCCAGTTGCGCTGACGGCTGATGCACCAGTCGGGACGCTGCTCGACCATGGCGCCGATGCGGTTGGCCGCGTGGGCCGGATACCACTTAACGTTCTCGCGGACCTCTTTGCCAGCCTGCTCGCGCAAGCCGGTCTTGTCCATCGAGACAAACCACTGGTCGGTAGCACGGAAGAGCACCGGGTGCTTGCAGCGCCAGCAGTGCGGATAGCTGTGCGTGATCTTCTTCTCGAGGACCAGGGTGCCGCGCTCGCGCAGGAACTCGATGATGTGCGGGTTGGCCTCGTCGGTATCCATGCCGCTGAAGGGGCCGCCGGTGCCAAACTCCTCGCCGGTGTAGAACTTGCCGTCGTCATCGACCGGCATGCAAATGTCGGTGATGCCCTCCTTGAGGCAGGCAAAGTAGTCGTCGACGCCGTGACCGGGCGAGTTGTGGACGATACCGGTACCGTCATCGACACCGACGTAATCGGCCAACAGTGCCACGCCCTCAACACCGTCAAAGATCGGCTGCTTATAGTGAATGTGATGGAAGGTCTCGGCGGGAACCACATAGGGCTTGCCGTCGACCACAACCGGGGTGTACTCCCAGCCAAACTCCTCGCAGCACTTGGGAGCCAGGTCCTCGAGCATGACCTCGGCGCGGCCGTCGTGCTCAACGGCGACGTAGGCGGCACCGGGCTTGAGAGAAACTGCCTGGTCGGAGGGGATGGTCCACGGCGTGGTCGTCCAGATGATAAAGTCAACCGGGCCGTCGAAGTTCTCGAGGCCGACGGGCTTGGAGGTCATCTCAAAGCGCACGAAGATGGACGGGCTCGTCTCGTCGGAGTACTCGATCTCAGCCTCGGCCAGCGCGGTGTGGCAGTGCTTGCACCAGTGGACGGGCTTATGGCCGCGATAGATCATGCCCTTGTCGAACATGGCCTTGAAGACCTCAATGTCGGCGGCGTCATGCTGGTGATAGAGCGTCAGATACGGGTTGTCCCAGTCGCCAAGCACGCCAAGGCGACGGAAGCCAGCCTTCTGGAGCTCGATGTTCTCGACAGCGAACTTGTTGCAAAGCTCGCGGATCTTAGCCGTGGAGGTCTGGTTGAACTTCTCGGTGCCGAGCTTCTCCTCGACCTTATGCTCGATCGGCTGACCGTGGCAGTCCCAACCGGGGACATAGGGAACCTCATAGCCCTGCATCATCCAGTAACGGTTGATCATGTCCTTGGAGATCTTGTTCATGGCGTGGCCGATGTGGATCGGGCCGTTGGCGTACGGAGGGCCGTCGTGCAGCACGAACTTTTTGTGACCCTCGTTCTTCTTTAGAACTTGCTCGTAGACCTTGTTGTCCTGCCAGTCCTTGAGTCGCTTTGGCTCGGACTTGGAAAGACCGGCACGCATGGGAAATCTGGTTTTGGGCAGATTCATCGTCTGCTTGTACTCGTTTGCCACGGTACCCCTTTCTTGTCATGGGCGCGCACGCCCTCTGGGCACCAAAAAAGCGCCCGTCCCTACAAGCTGGGACGAAGCGCCACAAAACGAACAGTCTGTCCGTAAAAGCTCTTCGCTTAACGACCCAGCTTAGATGCCCTCGCTCGCGTCGCCGCGCGCTCGCATCCGTTACTCGGCTGGTCTGTATCGACGACCATCTCGGCGATGTCTACTAAGACGAACCTGCGCGGCACGTCCGTTGGGACCGCAGCTCCGGGGTGATTTTCATCGGTCGCATGCACGGGTTCTCAGCGCTCCCCGCTCTCTGTAGCATGCGGACGGCCGACTACTCGTCCCCATCAACGCTTATGCGGAGTATGCTAGCACGTTCAGCGCCGGCGAAAAACCCTCAACACTGGTTTTATACGTTCGAAATTTCTCGCGGCTGTGGACCTTCTCTTAGAGCAAAATACCTGAAAGCACTTTATCGAACGAAAGAAGGTTGCTATGCGCACGATTGGAATGAGCGACTACACCGTTGGCGAGGATTGCTTTGACGAGCTGCCCGGCGCGCTGGCCGAGTACGGCGCGAAGAAGGTCGCGATCATCGGTGGCAAGCGGGCACTGGCCGCAGCACTTCCCGGTATCGGAGCTGCGCTGGCGGGTACCGACGTCGAAATTCTCGAGACGCGCGTCTACGGCACCAACAGTACGCGTGCCAATATCGCCAAGGTCGTGAACTCCCCTGCCTGCCAGGAGGCTGATGTTCTTATCGCCTGCGGCGGCGGAAAGGCGCTCGACACCGTCAAGACGGCGGCCATCGAGCTCAAGAAGATCGTCTTCACTGTCCCGACGATCTGTTCCAACTGCTCCGCCGCGACCGCCATTGCCGTCGTGTACAACGACGACGGCTCGCTCGAGGGCTATTCGTACCCCAACCGACCGGCGCACATCTTCATCAACCCCAAGATCATCGCCGAGGCTCCGGCGGAGTACTTCTGGGCCGGCGTGGGCGATGCCCTGTCCAAGCAGCCCGAGGTCGAGTACGCAACGAGCGCCGGTAATTTGGAGCACACCGCCGGTCTTGGCCTGGCGCTTGCCCACACCTGTTCCGAGCCGCTGTTTACCTACGGTGTTCAGGGTCTTGAGGACGTTCGTCAGAATCTGTCGAGCGAGGCCGTCAAGCAGATCGCGCTCGACATCGTGGTCAACACGGGCTATGTCTCGAACCTGACCAACCAGAACGATTACTACTACAACTCGAGCGTGGCGCACGCGTTCTACAACGCCACCTGCAGCATTCCGCGTGAGGGCACCTACCTGCACGGCGAAGTCGTAAGCCTGGGCGTGCTGGTGTTGTTCGCCTACACGGGCGACACCGAGAACCTTGAGCGCTACGCCGCCTTTAACAAGCAGATGGGCCTGCCCGTGACGCTTGAGCAGGTCGGGCTTTCCGAGGCCGATATCCCTGCTCTGTGCAAGTACGCACACGCCACCAACGAGTGGAAGCAGGGCAACCCGGAGCCCTTCACCGACAAGAAGTTCGCCGCTGCCATCAAGGCCGCCAACGCCTACGGCCACACGCTCTAGGCCTAGCCCAAAACCACCACAAGGGAGCAGTGCCCTTGTGGTGGTTTTTTATTGCTCCAGCATGCTGGGGTCGAACTCGCTAACCGGGATCACGCGATAACCGTGGCGGAGCAGTAAATCAACGAAGACGCCGTTGCCCGCCGTGAGGGTGCCACTGAATGTTCCGTCGTAGATGAGGCTCGCGCCGCACGAGGGACTACGGTCCTGCAGGATGCACGCGGCGATCTCTTCCGGCCCACCCGCCTGCTCGCACATGTCGAGCGCACGTTGGGCGCCTAGGCGAAATTCCAGGTCAACGGACACGCCCTCGCAGGTACAGACCTCGCCGTTCACAATCTCGGACGGCTTGCGCGGCGTGGGCAGGCCCCCAAAGACCTCAGGGCACACCAAGAGGACCTCGGTCCCTGTACGCTCGCAGGCCTCGACCAACTCGCGATGATAGTTGTCGAGCCCATTATACTTGCAGCTCTCGCCCATCAAACAGGCACTCACCACGATCTTCATTTCCATCCCTCTCAAGCAAAACGCCCCATTTGAGTAAGCTGCTCAAATGGGGCGTCGGCGTTTACTGGCTCGGCCGCGGCTTTACTGCTGCTTGGGCATCAGCGGATTCTCGCGCGTGAGGAGATTCATGAACTCCTCGCCCGTGATCGTCTCCTTCTTGTACAGATAACGAGCCAGCTCGTGGAGCTTGAACTTGTTCTCCTTCAGGATCTGCAGGGCGCGGTCGTGCGCATCCTCGATCAGCTTGGCGACAATCGCGTCCACGCGCTCGGCCGTACCGGGGGCGCAGGTGAGCGACGTGTCCTGGTTAAGGTACGCATTCTGAACGGTACCGAGTGCCATCATGCCAAACTCATCGGACATACCAAAGCGCGTCACCATGTTACGGGCGAGCTTGGTGGCCTGCTCGATATCGTTGGCGGCGCCGGTCGTCATCTCACCAAAGATGAGCTCCTCGGCTGCACGGCCACCGCAATAGACGGCGAGCTTGTCCAGGACCTCCTGGCGCGTGGTCAGGAAGCGCTCGTCCTCCTCGACCTGCATGGTATAACCAAGAGCACCGCTCGTGCGCGGCACGATGGTGATCTTCGTGACCGGCGCAGAGCCCTTCTGGCGAGCGGCAACGATGGCATGGCCGATCTCGTGATAAGAAACGACCTGCTTCTCGTGGTCGGACAGCACCGTGGACTTACGCTGTTGGCCGGCAATGACGACCTCCACCGACTCCTCGAAGTCGTCCTGGGTTGCACGCTTGCGACCCTCGCGAACGGCGCGCAGGGCGCCCTCGTTGATGATATTGGCCAGGTCGGCGCCCGAGGCACCGGGCGTGGCGCGGGCAATCGCGGTCAGGTCGATCGGCGGCTCGGTCTTCACGCTCTTAGCATGCAGCTCGAGGATGTTCTTGCGGCCGGTCAGATCGGGCAGCTCGACGGGGATGCGGCGGTCAAAACGACCGGGACGCAGTAGAGCGGGATCGAGACTGTCGGGGCGGTTGGTTGCGGCAAGGACAACGATACCCTTGTGGTTATCGAAGCCATCCATCTCGGTCAGCAACTGATTGAGCGTCTGCTCGCGCTCGTCGTTGCCGCTAAAGCCGCCGCCATCGCGCTTCTTACCGATGGTATCGATCTCATCGATAAAGACGATACACGGTGCCTTTTCCTTGGCCTGCTTAAACAGGTCACGAACCTTAGCAGCGCCGCGACCGACAAACATCTCAACGAACTCAGAGCCCGAAATGCTAAAGAACGGAACACCGGCCTCGCCGGCAACAGCCTTGGCAAGCAGGGTCTTACCGGTACCCGGAGGGCCAACAAGGAGAGCACCGCGCGGCAGCTTGGCGCCGATCTCCTCGTAGCGCTGCGGCTTCTCCAGAAAGTCGACGACCTCCTTGAGAGACTCCTTGGCCTCTTCCTGACCGGCGACGTCCTTAAAGGTCACGCCCACGTCCTTGGAGGCGATCACGCGCGCGCCGGACTTACCCAGTCCGCCGCCGCCAAAACCGCCGCCGCCAAAGTTCATCGACGGGCCGTCATCGCCCATAGCCTTCTTCATGCGGCGGTTGAGCCACCAACCGATGAGGAAGAAAATCGCCATGGGAAGAATGAGTGTGAGCAGGTAGTAGGTCATCAAACCCGAGTTTTTATCGGGAACGACCGACTCCAGCGAAGCGCCAGACTCAAGCACGCGATCGGTAAAGCCCGCGTCATTCGGCACACCGGTCGTCTTGTAGGCGATGTTCTCGTCCTCGCCCTTCTTGGTGTAATAAATCGAGTAATCGTCCGTGTTGTACTCGACCTTGTCGACGCTCTTCTTATCGAGCGCTTTGACAAACGTCGAGTAATCGGCCTTCGTAATCTGCTGCGTGTGACCGATGTTGGGGAACAGAACGGTCGAGAGCACGAGGTAGACGACGAAGGCGATGAGCACGTAGAGAATCATATTCCGTCTACGTTTGTTGTCATCCATCTCCATCTGCTTGAACTCCATCTACTGGGGTTGATAATGCTTTCTAGAATACCCAACCCGGACGGCGATAAACCGACGCCGGGCACGAAAGGACAGAGATGGCATCACTGTAAGTCGGCAAGGTTCAAATCTATACAGGCGACGGCAAGGGCAAGACGACGGCTGCGCTGGGGCTCGCGCTGCGCGCGACGGGCTACGGGCTCGACGTTCTTAGGCTGCAGTTTGCCAAGAAACTGCACTGCGCCGAACACGATGCCGCGCCGCGCCTGGGGCTGCGCATCGTACAA
>CABUMZ010000101.1 GCA_902492825.1 uncultured Collinsella sp. | reverse complement strand
ATTCTGGTCTCGAAAACCAACGGTACCCGGCGCTTGAACCGAGTACTTAATGACCCACGTACCATCGTCCAAATAGAGCGGAGGCACATCGGTGTAGAAGCTCTTTTTAGAGTTATGGACCGAGAGCGCAAAGATCTTATTGGGGTCTTGCTTCACCCGATCCTGGCCCGGCCAGAAGATCCCTGAATCCCGCGTTACGGGAAAGAAGTCCGAGCCAATTCTCAAACGATACTGATACTGAGGGCTATCTTCCTTGGTGTGGTGCGGAAGGCTGGTCCAAACGCCGCCGCGCTGCTCCTCACCCAGAAACCACTCCCATGCCTCAACGTATTCGGAAGGCACGAGACTGCGGGCGCGGTCATAGCTTGGTCCATCCATCAACGGAACAGCAAGGTCAATGTCGTTCATCGCCAGCACCTACAACCATACGAACGCGAGTCATGCCCTTCAATAATATGGCCGAGAGTCAATTATTACGAGATCTCATTCCACGATCGGCACATCGTTGATGCTCTCGGTTTGCCGCTGGCGCGCTTGTACCCCGCTACCCCACTTCCCTGTATACTGATGTAGCACGTGTTTCATCCGGGCTTGTTGGGCCGGGTCGTTCATGGGAGGTTCTTGTGGCTGTTTCGAATCCGCCTAAGGGAAGCGTTTCTTCTTCGTCCATCAAGCCGGTTACACGCAAGGCCGTGCGCTGCCAGCGCGAGGTCGCCTGGCTTGTCACGCAGGCAGCAGGCAGACTCGTGGCGAGCACGGAGGACGTCAATGCTCCCACACCGAGCTTTGTGCTGGCAGCGGCGCTGAATCGAGTACGCCAGCTGGAACTCGTCGCACAAGAAGACGGCAGCCATCTTGGCTACCAGGACGCTATGGCGCCCGACCTGTTGACCTTTTGTCGCATGACCAAATTGCCCGCCGCGCCCAATACGCTTTCGGACGCAGGCTACATGTTTACGCTCTCGGGCGCGGACCTTATCCGCGACATCTATGCATACTGCAGCGAGCTCGCCGAGCGCCACGTCTTTGACGCGGCAGAAGTCAAACCGGGAAATGTCATCAAGCTGGTTCTTAGGCTGTTCTTGATGGACGGGTTCGCGGCCATGCCGGCGTAAGCCGAGTCTTTAGCATCACCGTCAACTGGGCAACAACCGCTTAACCTTAGTGGGCGCCAATCGAGGGTCGATTATTGGGTCGCCTCGTCCGCTAACGCATTTATTCCACGCGCTCCAACAGTCGGTACTTGCGGTTGCGGCTCGTCGCCGACGCCGTAGGTTCAAGCTCGCCTTGAGCAATGAGCGCGTTGACGCGCGACCTAACCTGGGAAATTGTAAGCCCCGTGCGTTCTGCCAGCTCACGCGTCCCCAGCTCGCCGTAGTGTTTGAGTGCCGTCACAATTAAGCCCCCGCCATGATCGACCGGCTCGATCTTTGAACGGTAAAGTACGACCTTGAACCGATCGAACCCCGGGCAGAACAGGGGCTCGGCCAGACCATGCGCGCGCATGGCATCGATCATCATCGGGATGCCCGAGCCATTGCCCTCAGCCGGCGAACCTGCGCCATCCGGCAGCGGGACAATCGACATGAGTTTCACGAGCGTCGCGTTACGGCATCGGGAGCTGCCGTCAAACAAGTTCTCGCGAGTCTTTCCTCCGTATAGGCCGCCGGGGTTCGTCACTTCGATACGGTCATCAAAGACGTCAACAGCGATCGACTGCCCACAGAACCGGTCTCCGTATTCTCGGTGGATTACGGCGTTGGCGATTGCCTCGCGCAGGACCTCCTCGGGAATCTCCAGCGAGTCGACACGCGAGACGCCTTTGATCATCGAGGTTCGCCGCAAATTCTTGGCGACCGCCGCGACGGCATCCGAGATCATTTCGCCCAACGTTCCCTCGCAAATCGTACGGTCCATGAACCTCAACGACCCCGGCGCGCCCTTCTGCGTTCCGGCATAGACCGCCACATCGATAAAGAGCTTAGGATAGGCACCCGCAGCCAGGAGCCCGGCCTTAGTGACATTGCCCTGGGAGTCGAGGAAATTCAGGCGCTCCAGCTTCGTTTTCTTGTCCGGCGCGCCGCGCATTGCACGAGGTGTCAGCGAGAAAGCACGCTCTATCGTGCGGTCGACCAGGGCCTCGTCAAGATCGCCTGCGACCGCGCCGGGCACCGCATCGCGATCACTGGGGCTCGCCCGTTCATACGATGACAAGGACAGGACCTCGGTCGACGAGAGCGGAACATCTTTATCATCGATGCGTTTGTAGCTGCCGCCTTGAGCGCCCCGCTCTATGACATAACAAGGCTTGCTCGACGGGTCGAGCTCCTCAATCGTGATGACCAGAACCACGGCGCCCTGGAGCTCCACGCGTTCAATGGTGTATTTGGGCGGATTGGCCAGTTTTCCGCGACCGCCGGCATCACCCATGCCCGCTACGAATTGGTTGAGCACCTTCTCGGTCTCAAAGTTCTCAACCGGGACAAAGCCCGCGCGCTCGCTCACGCCGAGCACGATAATTCCGCCAGCGGTATTCGCGAATGCGCTAACCGTTTCCCATACGTCGCGGGAAAGCGTCGTGGCGCTCTCCTTGACCTCGACGTTAAGATCGTCCGAGCCCATGCGCCTTAAAGACTCGAGCAGACCGGTCAGCTCGTTTTCGTTCATCTGCACGTCCTTTCGCTCGGCCCGACGGAGAATGCCGCGAATAGATTGCCTTCGTCTCTCAGTTATCTCTTGTAATTATCTCTCGTCTTTCAGTTATCTCTTGTATTAGAGATAAGTGAGAGATGAGAGAAAAGATGTCTGCCATCTGTTTCATTTAAACATGTTTTTGCTGGTAGAACAATCAGTATTGAGACAATACCATGATTGCTTGTCTCTTTGCTGCTCAGTTATCTCTCGTATTTATCTCTCGTCTTTCAGTTATCTCTTGTATTAGTGACGAATGAGAGATGAGAGATACGTGAGTAATGAACGAGCGTGGATTTTTGGACGGTCGGAAAATCCCTCAAACAAAAAAACGGGGCCGGCCTTACGCCGAGCCCCGTTTTCAAACGGTCAGTTAGTTATCCAACGCACGAACATAGCAGTCAACATTACGCCGCCGCGAACACTCCCAAACCTGTTCCGATGATGCAGATCGCGAAGATGCCAATAATAATCCAAATGGTCTTGACACCCTTTTTATAGAGGGCAACGCAAGCGAACGTTGCCAGCAAGGGCAGCAGACCGGGGAAGATCGAATCGAACAGATCCTGCAGGACAATTTCCGAACCACCCACATCAAAGGTCAAAGCTGTGGACAGCGAGACCTGTGCCGCAATCATCGCGCCAATGACGGTCATTCCGAGAACGCCGGCAGCATGCGTCATGCGAGACATAAGGTTGTTCTCTTCGGACTGCTGCAGGAACTTGGTTCCCAGGTCGTATCCCAGATGGGCGGCGACGATACGCGTTGCAAAGTTAATCACGGAGTAGATGAGCGCGTACACGATGGGGCCGAGCGGGTTGCCCGTCGACGCGATGCCAATACCAATGCCGGCGGCGACCACGCGGAACGTACCCCAGTAGAACGAATCGCCGATGCCGGAAAGCGGTCCCATGAGGCCGACCTTCATGGCGTTAATCGAGGACGTGTCGAAGTTCTTATCGGCAGCCGCCTGCTCTTCCATCGAAACCGTTAGGCCGGCTACAAACGGAAGCACATGAGGCGTGATGTTAAAGAACTCGGTATGGCGATCAAGCGCCGCATAGTAATCGTCGTCGTTGGGATAGATCTTTCGCAGGGGCTTCTGAATGGTGTACATGAAGCCCATTGCCATCATCTTGTCGTACGACTGCGAGCACTGGCTCGTAAACTGGCGAAGGAACATGCTCCGATACATATCGGGAGTCATAATCGCGTCCTTCTTGGCCTCTTTGAGATCGGTGTTCTGGGTAGCCATTAGAAGTCCTCCTCTTCATCCTCGGCAACCGCCTGCGGACCGGCCGAGCCCTCGCGGAAGGCCAGGAGCAGCGCGACGCAGATAGCGGCAGCGGCAACACCGACAACGTCCATCTTGAGGTAGATGACCATAATGAATCCCAGGAACAGCCAGGGAAGAAGCTTGTTGTCGCCCATGGTCCTAATAAGAAGAGCGAAGCCGATGCAGACCATGACGCCGGACGCAACGTTGAGGCCGTCCATCACAAACTGCGGAATCGCGTTAAGCGCATTGTTGATGAGGTCGGCACCAAAGAACAGCGAGCAAAACACCAGCAGTGCAGACGGAATGCCAATCGACAGCGGCACGATGGTCAGATGGTACAGATTCGCCTTGGCAAGATCACGATTTGCCAGAGCGGTCTCAATCTTCTTGCAGGCAAAGGCACCCGGAACGGCGTAGCAGAAGTTGCGCCACACCTGAAGGAAGACGGAGACGGGAAGGGCGAGTGCGACGGCAGTTGCCGTGCCCGTACCCGTAATGACGGCAAACGCGCAGCCAAGCACGCCGGAGGCATAGACTCGGGAGGAACCGCCGCACCGACCATAATGGCGCCCATGAACATGGACTCCAAAGCAGCGCCGACGATAACGCCCTGCTGGACATCGCCAAGGATCAAGCCGACGAACAGGCTCGTAAACAGCGGACGACCAAGCATCGTAATGCCAAATAATTGCTCGTCCATGGACGCAATAAATGCGACCAGTGCAACTAGAAGATACTGGACAACCATTTCGATCAACCCCAGAAACAGGTCTGCAGGCGAGGCATTCTGCGCAGCTCGCCTGCAGACAACCGCAGCAATTTGAGAGGATTAGTAGTTCATCTGGTGATAGTAACGACGCGTGGTGAGCGGGTGGTTACGGACGTGCTCGAGATGGCAGCTCAGACGCTCGGTGATGGTGTAGGTGACCATCGGGGAGACGATCTTACGGAACTCGGGGTCGCTGAACGGCAGCTCGACCTCGGCGGTGTCGAACTTGTTCACGCGGACATGGACGCCCTTCTCGTCGGCGAGCATGTGAGTGAAGTTGTCAACGCGGTCCATGAGCTTACGGGTGTCGTCCTCGCCGTAGAGCATGATGAGGCTCGTGCCCTCCTCGCACAGCTCGATGGTGCCGTGGAAGAACTCGGCGGCGTGGATGGACTTGGTCTTGATCCACTGCATCTCCTCGAGGATGCACATAGCGTAGTCGTAGGCCTCACCCCAGAGCATGCCGGAGCCGATCACCATGTGGTAGTCGGTGTCCTTGAAGTCCTCGGCCATGGCGGCGCAGCGCTCGTCCTGAGCGTCCTTGGCCTTGATGAGGTACGGAGCGATGTTGCCGAACTCCTCCATGAAGGTGTCGTACTTGGGGAAGGCGCCGGCGTTCTTGAGGAAGCGGGCGACCAGCGTGATCTGGTAGGTGTAGATGGCCTCGCACAGAACGTCGTCCTCGGCGAAGCTGAAGAACTTGTAATCGGCGTACTCGGTGGCCGGGGTGTTGTCGTTGGAGACATACATCAGCGTGCGGGCGCCCTGCTCCTGGCAGAACTTGGCGGCCTCGATGATCTCGGGGGTGGTGCCGGTACGGGTGGAGAAGACGCAGACCGAGTCCTTGTTGAAGGTCTTGGGCGGGCATGCGAGGAACTCAGCGGCAATCTCGCAGTGGACGTCGACGTCGGCCGTGGTGGTCTCGACCCAATACTTCATCGGGAGCGTGTGGGCCCAGGTGCCACCGCAGCCGATGAAGAAGATGTTGGAATAACCCTGCTCGCAGACCTTGTCCACGGCAGCCTCAATCTGAGGACGGAGAGCGAGGGCATCGCTCACAACCTTCTCGTAACGAGGCTCATCGAAATTGAACATCCCTTACTCCTAACTCACTTGGATGAACCCTTCATTCATCCCATGACGTTATAATACTTTATATAACTAACTATGCAAGAGCTATTTCAGTTTTTTTTGATTTTTCTTTAATAAAAAGCCCGCCGATTAAATGATCGACGGGCTTAAGAAAGGAGGACCTGGTTAATAAATGCTAGACAATGGCATGTTTCCAGCTAGAAAACGTCCTTGGCAAATACCTTTGAGTCATTGGGGACCTGACGGATTTCGATAACCACGCCATCGTTCACAAGCTCTTGGATATGCTCGGCATCGGTTTCGGTCGCAAAGATCGCGGGAGTCGGATGAAGCGTGGTCTCGGGAGACTTTCGAGTTTCGCCCAAATTGATCTCCTTGATGTCTTTGCAACCCTTAGCGAGACGATAGGCATCTTCAATCGTCTCAACAATGATAAACAGCGAGTACTTATCGGTAACGCCGCTGTTGAGCGCCTCGATAGCAGCGTTTACGTCTTTTATGACGAGCTTCACGCCGTTGGGACGAGCTAGCCTCAAAGCGGCTTTTCTCATGTCGTCTTTTGCCACGGCATCGCTGGCACACAGGATGCAATCGACATCCAGCGCATGCGTCCAAGACATGGCGACCTGGCCGTGAATCAATCGGTAATCGACCCTCGTAAGCTTAATCATCAAAATCATCTCCACACGTAATAAAGGTAATGACAGGGTTGAATTATTCGTTGAAGCTTGAGCTAGAACTCTTCTTCTTCGACATCGGCAAGCATGTCCGCCGCCTCACAAAGCATGATAAACGAACGTGATCCCTCGACCGCGGCTTTGGCCTTGTCCGCATCCAGGGAGTCCAGCTGTGTAGCCATTTCCACCAGCAGCGGCAAGTTCATTCCGGTGATCAACGTAAACGATCCGGCGGTCTGCCTCTGGATGAATTCGTTGTTTACAGAGCCTCCAAAGATGTCAGTCACGACAAACCAAGAGTCGGCAGGGTCCTTCGACTCCATCCAAGCATCGATAAGCGCTGCGACATCCCTCGTGTCGTCATCGACATAGGCGCACAGACACTCGATTCGGTCGTTGGCGCCCATCAGGATCTCGAGAGAGCTCTTCATACCTTGGGCGAGATAACCATGACTCGCTAGCAATATCTTAGGCTCTGTTAGACCAGGATTGACATGCCGACCTGCCGGCTAACTCGCCGTCTCC
>CABUMZ010000100.1 GCA_902492825.1 uncultured Collinsella sp. | reverse complement strand
GCTGCCGTGCGCGTAAAAGAAGCAGTTGCCGCACGCGGGTGCAACGCCTTCCTCCGGCTCGTTAATCCAATCCATCTCTCCCTCCTTTCCTTGCATACCGAATTGATAATGTTATTCTAATTCGATATGTATCATATTTCAATATAAGCTTATTTATATATTACACAAGGTAAGCACCCCCCTGCATCCAGCACAGGAAATGACTCTCTCGTTCCCCAGTGACGCGGCGAGAAATACAGGCCACTGCAGGACGTTGAATGAACAGCCCGTGAAAACCGTTGTTTTCACGGGCTGCACCTGCTCAATACTTTTTTATTCTCCAGCCTCAGTCGTCTCTAAGATCGACCACGTAAACATGATCTGACTCCAGGACCGGGTCATCACCCGTCGCGGTCGCCCTGCTCAGCGCATTGCGGGCGCGCCGCGTCGCCAGTTCCTCAAGTTCTCTTTCGTTGACGCGCTTAATAAGATCGCCAGGCTGGCAATCAAGCTCTACGCAAATATCCAGCAATGTCTTTAACCTAATTGCCTTCACCTTGCCATTTCGTATTTTTGAGATACTTGCCGGTGTGTGCCCGGTCGCCCGAATGATATCCGTACTCGTCTTTCCGCGTCGAAGCAATAAGCTTTCAAGCTCAATAATCAGATAGTCCATGCCGCCCCTCACACCAAATCCTCGGTCTGGTCTTGAAGCAGAGCTCCGTAGCGCCATATCGCAGAAATCGAGAAGCAGCAAACGGCCCCCAGCACAGCACCAATATCTATGGGCAGGGCCAGGTTTTCAAACATCGAATAGGCGTTCCCCAGCAAGTCGAAGGGGCCAATCACTATCGAAAGAAACCCCGGAGAAAACAAGAGGTCACCTATTGCTGCTGCAACAAACAGCCACCCGATAATCGAGATTCTTCGAGCATGCGAAAGGGTAAAGGTCGATTCGCCATGAGCCATGTCCATGCTGATTCCCCGCAGGGTCCATGTGGCCCCTCCGGAAATCAGAAGATACATCAAAGGAACCACTACGGAAACCGTCTTTGATGGATCATATAGGTTTCCTTGAGCAGCCATAAGCCCAATGGAAATAACCACCACCACCGAACAGCAACACACCGCTATAAACAGCGCCGTAAACAGAATCCCAAGCCTTCTTCCGAGAGTCATCATCTTCTGGATGGACTTATCGATCTTCTGGGCGCTATTCACCACAGCTCCTCCTAAAGCAATCAGAGGTCTTCTTACTTACTGTTTTTCCTACATTGTAACGAACTCGATAAGAAGAGGGTCGCTTCACGCCGCGCAATCCCGAACTCCAAGCGTTTCTCATCAGCATTGCCCATCTTTCGAGTCGAAATTCAAATCCAGTTTCTTATCGCATGCCAAAATCAAATCCTGATCGTGGCTTACAACAAGAATTAGCTGATTAAAGGGGTTTCGAGAGACATACTCCGTGAACTCCCGACGGCTTTCTTCGTCTAAATCATTCGTCGGCTCGTCAAACACAAGCACTTCCGGTTGCCTGCAAAGTGCTGAGATTATCCTTAGCTTCCGATACTCTCCACCAGAAAGGTCCCTACAATTCTTACCTTTTAACGATTCGACGGTTCGGCAGAAACTCGGCACAAGCTCGCAGAGATGCTCGCCCGTTCCCCGAATCGATGCCCTCTCAAGATAGTGTTCCACCGTTTCATTCGGAATAAAGAGCTTTTGCGGGCACACCGCAAACAGGTCATGTCGGATCGTCTCCATATCGAGCTCTTCATATGGCACCGACCCCAAAGCCCGATGTCCCCCAGCAGAATATAGTCCAAGAAGCACCTTCAGAAACGTGCTTTTGCCGCATCCGTTCGGCCCGGTAATGGCATAGGTTTCCCCCTCTCGACGTCCACGGAGAGATCGCGGTACAAGTAGGGCTTTCCCGCGTATCGGTACGCGATGTTGGACAACGATATGCTCTCCACGTGCCCAACCGTGAGGGTGCCGCGGTCCTCGGCGTCCTCCGTCAGAGCCCCCAATCGGTCGAACGAGGCCCTTGCGTCCTGATACGATTTGAAATAATTCAAATAATATTTGAAGCATCCGAACGCCATCGAGTAATACGAGTTCACCATTGTGAACTCGCCAATGCTCATTCTTCCGCTTAATATTTCCATTCCGGAGATCACAAGCAACGCTCCCCGGAACACAGATGAGATCAGGCCGTCGCTCGAGGTGGCCAGATTCGAGACCCTACTTGCTTTCATGTAAATCGGGTAGTACCCCTCGAATACCCCTTTGAGCGTCCGAGCGCTCTGGTCATATGCGCCATCGCACTTAATGTCAAACAACTGCGACAGCTCGCCGCTCACGGACGCGAAAAGCTTGCTCAACCCCTCCTTGTTCGCAAGCGAGCTGTTGTACAGCGGCTTTTTCAACGCCCTGAATAAAATGAAGTACGCAACAAGCGAACATGCACTTAACACCAGGAACACCGGATTGATCGAAAACAGGATGATGCATATCAACACAACCAGAACGACGTTAAGCCCGATCGTCAGGAAGTTGTTCACGACAAACGATGACACCGCATTCGAATCCGCATACACCCTCTGCGTTGTATAGGATGGATCCGCCTGCTCCCCCTTTTCCAGGGGCCCCCGTTCAAACGACTCACACGTGGTCCCCATCAGTCTCGTCGTCATCTCCAAGATGACGCGCGATACGTTCACGCCCATCGCATACGACATGAAGGAGGCCGATATCCCTATGCCCGCAACAAAGGCCGCAAACCATACGACGCGAGATGGGTCCCTATTCGTCACGAGAAAGTCTACAAACCCACCGTTTAAGGCGGGCATGATGCACGAGAGAGCGAAATTAACCAGCATGAGAATCACGAAAAGCCGTGACCCTTTACACCGAAACAACTCGTGAACCGTCTTCTTAAACATGCCAGCTCCCATCAAGCGGCCTTTTATCCAAAACTGAATATGTTCGCCGCTTAATCGCTCCCATATATCCCTTGTTGTTAATCCTTGCTCAAGACACTATCTCGGGCTGCGGTGCCCAGGATTCCATTTCACCTTTATATACATACGAATAGGCCCCCTATTTGCATAGGCAAGCGCGGCGATTATAACGGCAGCCACCATCAGGCCGAGAATAGCCCTTTTGTCCGGAAAAAGGGACGAGAGAAAAAGGCATATTGCGGAGAAAACTACAGACGCCCCCACCACTCGGTTTGCGCCTAGAGACTCGGCCGTCCGCTTTGCCTCCTCTAAACGCTCTCCCGATAGCAATGACATTCCGGCAAGCAATCCCGTGAGCTTGCCTCGATATATCATTATTCCGAACACCAGCAGCAGGCATGACCCCACCATTGGAACCACAACGCCCGGCATCGCCATCACTCCAGTCCATTCCTTGTCATCGAATCCTTGCGACGGCTCAGCGCATCTGGCGTCAAATGCAACCTCGTGTCAAACGGACTGCTCGCAAGCTCAATTACTTTGCATGAGCTCGAACATACCGGTTTAAACGGCATACAGTTTAGCCTCGATGGCCTACGTGATTCTCATGAACATATGCGGGGGTTCCCGGGGCTATACGACCGGGTACTAGACGCCATCGATATCACGCTGAACGAAACTTCGCTGCACCTTTCGATTGCCTTTTGTCCAACATCATTTAATGTCGACGATTTCAAACCAGTTTGCACGATGCTCCGGGACAAGCTGAAATCGTCGAGCAGGACCGACCGAATTGACCTTCGAGTCAGCCACTTATGCTCCTCGGCAGAGCCCGAAAAAACCGCACAATTCGCCCTTCAAATAATCAATACCGTCGGTTGGTCAACACGATCAACGACCTTCGATACGATCCAGGCTATCGAGGCTACTTCATGTTTGAGTGGGGCGACCCCATCGACCACTTGGTCAGATTCCCCCAGCTGCAGATGCAATTTGACCAAGTGGCCATCCACGCCAATGGCGATATCGTCGTATCCCCCTATATACCTCTCATCATTGGAAACGTTCGCAAACACAGTCTTCAGGAATACTACGATGCCGGAATGGCAACCGTTTGGGATAAACCCGTTATTACCGCGTTGGCCAATCGCATGCACTCGATTGACGAGATGGAAGAGATCTCATCGTTGATTGCAGACATCAATATGGACGGCGACCTCTATATCGACCTAATCGATGACGATCTAGGCGACCTGAGCGTCCTGTCCCAACTCTAAGGAGATGTTCCCATGTACGAGACCCCAGAAGTAGAGAAGATGGATTCCAAAACCGGCCCCATTCCCGTTGTAGTCAACTTCGCAGCCGTCGTGGATAACGTAGTTGCAGCCGTCTACGATGCCGTCGTTGCGGCCTACGCATTCTGGTACTCGGCAGATAACGACGGCACCGGGGCAAGTACGGCACAAAACTAGTCGCCAATCCATCGAGCAATCACCTCGCCTATCGCTGCATGCGATTGACTGCGCAGCCCTAGCCAACGCCCAGAGCGCCTTGAAGAGCTGCTTGTAAAATTCGCTCATTCAACAACGCGATCTCTTCACCAATCTCGGCCGGCCCGACAGAACTGCACACCAGTCGGACCGGCCAGACCCATAAAACGCTGCGTCCCGTCCACACCACACCTCACGAAACTCGCACTGCCACCACATGGGCGATTCGCGCCTCGATGTTGCGGCGCGATACTATCACGAATAGTCCCCGTCCAACAAGGCTATCCCTTCCACAGGCGTTTCAACTGTCAGTGGTAGCATTAAACTGAACGGTGAAAAATACACTAACACTAACAGCGGAGATGACGACGTCGATGCCCTTCATGCAGCTGAGCACGTCCATCGTCGGCTTCCATCGGGGCTGTTCCGACTGGGACTCCACCTTGGATTCCAGGTCCTTCTTCTCGTCTACCGCCCGCTTGACGCGCTCCTTATAGCAGTCGAGGGTCTGCTGGGCCGTGGGGTCGGCCATCTCCGCGGCTTCGATCCAGGCCCAGTGCGCCCTGGTCCACGTCCCGAGCCTCCTTCTCTGGTCGTCTCCGCCGGGGTGGCACTGCCCATTCCTGGGCAGGTACTTGGAGAGGCGCTGCTTGACGGTAACACGGTAACCTCTCCCGGGCATCGGCGGGGGCCTGGGAGAGGTCCCTGGCGCCCTCGCACTCGCAGTCGGGGACGTGGACCTCGACGATTTCGTGCAGTGCGAGCTGCTTGGCCGAAAACTCGGCGTCGCGCTTGTCGGTCTTGCGTCGCTTGTCGGCCGCGGGCCTCTGCATCTTGGAGACCGCGCCGATGACGCAGTCCACGCCGAGGCAGCGCGGCTCCCTGCAGAAGGGAAAGCCGGTGACGCCGGACTCGTAGACTGCCCCGGGCGACTCGATAGAAAGGATCGAGTCGGCGACGGAGGCGGGGTCGTAGGAGAAGGGGCTTCCCGCCGATCTCGCCCGTGAACGGATTGAAGGCGCATCCTTTGATGCTGCGGGCGTGCACCTCAAGGCCAATAGAGGCAACATGTGGCATTGTGAGCCAGTCTCGCATTGTGGCAACCTGGCTGGCTGCCGGATTTTAATGACGACGACCATTGTCAGCCTTGGCCCACGAATCAAAAGACGATACGAAGCAGGGGCTCACATTGTTCTGCTCATATCGTCTTTATGGCGCACTACCATTCACCGAAATTCGGCAACTTTTTCATTCTCTATATACATGTTTAAACAACATGTTCTACAATAGGGACAATAGAAATGGAAACTCGGGACGAGCCGTCTATCCATCTACGGCGCAGCCCCTTATTCAAAAGGACGGTGAGTGCATCCATGGAGCGTGCAAGCGGTGTTCTGATGCCCGTCTCATCCCTGCCCGGACCTTACGGAATCGGCGGTTTTGGCTGGAACGCCTACGACTTCGTCGATTTCCTCGCCTCGTGCAAACAACATTATTGGCAGATTCTGCCCCTTACGACGACTAGTTACGGCGATTCGCCTTACCAGTCGTTCTCGGCCCGCGCGGGCAACCCTAACTTCATTGACTTTGCCGAGCTTATCGAAGCCGGGTATCTGGAGCA
Source organism: uncultured Collinsella sp. (assembly GCA_902492825.1). Taxonomy (GTDB): domain Bacteria; phylum Actinomycetota; class Coriobacteriia; order Coriobacteriales; family Coriobacteriaceae; genus Collinsella. The sequence continues at coordinate 1,004 of CABUMZ010000100.1, read as the reverse complement.
GCGCGATATCGACGGCGTGTACCTGGGCTCCGATCCCAGCAATGTCGACTACGGTGCTATCTTTGCTGGCCGCCGCCAAATCCTCGACCGCGCCGCCGAGCGCTTCGCCGCGAATAAACCAGCCGATTTCGACGACTTTATCCAGGCAAACGAGGACTGGCTCATTCCCTACTGCGAGTTTATGACCGTAAAGGAGGAGTGCGGGCTCAAGGCCTTTTGGGAGTGGCCCGAGGAGCTCCGCCGCCGCGGCGAGGCATCCAACAAGATCTGCGCCGCCCATCCCGAGCGCATGCTCTACCACCAGATGACGCAGTACTTCTTCGATCGCCAGTGGAGCCGCCTCAAGGCCTATGCCAACGAGCGCGACATTCTCATCATCGGCGACCTGCCCATCTATGTCTCGCGTGACTCCGTCGAGATGTGGGCGACGCCTGAGCTCTTTAAGATCGACGCCGCCGGCAATCCCGTGAGCGTCGCCGGCACGCCGCCCGACCAGTTCTCGGCCACCGGCCAGTACTGGGGCAACCCCATCTACGACTGGGACGCCATGGAGTCCGACGGCTTCTCCTGGTGGGAGGGCCGCATTCGCGCCGCCCTCGACATGTACGACGTCATCCGCCTGGATCACTTCCGCGGCTTCGAAGCCTATTGGGAGGTGCCGTTCTCCTCACCCGATTCGTCCTACGGTTCGTGGACGCAGGGTCCCGGCCTCAAGTTCTTCAAGACGCTCGAGGAAAAGCTCGGCACGCTGCCCATCATCGCCGAGGACCTGGGCTTCCTCACCCCCGGCGTCATCGACATGCGCGACAACTCGGGCTTCCCCGGCATGAAGATCCTGCAGTTTGCCTTTGAGGGCACCAACTCGTACTACCTGCCGCATAACTACATCGCCAACACCGTCGCCTATGTGGGCACCCACGACAACGAGACGGCGCGCGGTTGGTTTGAGGGAACGGCCACCCCGCGTCAGCGCGAGCAGGCAGCCCTGTACACCCATCAGCAGG
>CABUMZ010000099.1 GCA_902492825.1 uncultured Collinsella sp. | reverse complement strand
TAAGTGCGACTTCATTGGCCGCCGGCACCTCGCGGGCGATAAGCTCCTGAAGCGCCAGGTGCACATGGACGCCGGTCGTGATGGGGTCGATGCAGATCTCGGGGCTCGAGCCATGGCCGCCCTTGCCCTGCAGCGTGATGCGGAAACCATACACGCCCGAAAGCGCCGGGCTCCCATAGAGCACCAGGCCGAGCGGCGATTGGCTGTTAACGTGCATGGCAAAGGCCGCCTGAGGGCGCGGGTTCTGCAGCAGACCGTCGGCGATGGCGGCACGGGCACCCTCAAAGGTTTCCTCGCCCGGCTGGAACAGCAACTTAACCGTAGCGTTGGCATCAACAAGCTCTGCCTCGCGCGCTTTGAGCATACGAGCCGCACCAAGCAGCGCCGTCGCGTGCATATCGTGACCGCAAGCGTGCATGCAGCCGTTGGTGGATGCAAAGGGCTCGCCGGATTCCTCGGCAACGGGCAGGGCGTCCATGTCGCCACGAAGCATGATGACCGTACCGGCCTGCTCATTCGTGCAGATGCCATTGCCTTGGGCCGCGGCGGCACCGGCGCCGACAAGGCCCACAACGCAGGAACCATCGACGAGCGTAGCAAATGGGATGTCCATCTCGGTCAGGCGCGCTTGGATATACGTAGAGGTCTGCGGGAGGCTATTACCCAGCTCGGGCATCTGATGTAAATCGTGTCGCCACGCAGCGAGCTCATCTGCAAAAGCCTGAGCTTCTGCAACAAGACCGTCACCGATAGCGGTCTGCGCCGCCGCGGTGGCCTTGGGCGCTGATTGCGGTTGAAGATCGGACAGTGCTGGTGCCATAGATGCCCTCCAGTAACGTTTTTGCAGCAAGCACTTTGATAGCGTAAAGTGCAAGGTACTACTTTAAGGGCGACGCATAAAAAATGCCGCCCCGGGAGGCGGCGCAACAAATTGTTTACAATTGCGGACGCGGCTTTCGACGCAAAAAATCGAAATGCGTCTCGCTCAAGATAATCGAAAGAAAGATGAGCGCGAAGCCGGCGAGCAGGCGCGAGGTGAGCGCCTCCCCCATCAGCAGCACCGAGAACAACACGCCCGAAGGCGACTCCATCGAAAGGAGCAGCGAGCCCGTCGAGGCCGGGACATGCGCCAGGCCGACGTTTTGGATGAGCAGAGCCACACACGTACAGCCCACCGATAGAAACGCCATCACACCGATAAAGCTCGGCGTCCACACGGACAGCGGCGCTTGGGTCTCGAATAACAGCGACGAGATCAGGCTCAGCACGCCGTTGCCCACAAACATCCAAAACGTGATGACGTTGATGTCCATCTTGCGGCCATACTTGGCGGTCACCGCCATCTGGATGGCAAAGAAGACCGCGCCGCCCAGTGTGATGACATCGCCGACATTGAACTCGACGCTATCGAGCGCCACCAGCCCAATGCCCGCCAGGCACAGCAACGCGGCGCCCAAGTTGTAACGGGTAAGCTTTTCGCCGCTTAGAACGTAGCTCGCAAACGGAACCAAGATGCAGTACGTGCCCGTCAAAAACGCGCTTTTGCCTGCCGTGGTCTGTGCCAGGCCGATCGTCTGCAAACCGTAGGCACCCCACATGAGCGCGCCCATGCCAAGTCCAACAATCAGGTTTCGAGCGTTGAAATGGGCAATGATGCGCTTGTGGAAGATGACAAGCATGACCAACGACGCCGGAAGAAAACGAATGTAGAGCAGCTCGAACACCGGAACGGTATCGAGCGCATCCTTCATGGTGGTGAAGGAATAGCCCCAGATGACCGCTATCGAAAGCAGCAAGACCTTCCAGAACAGCGGCGAGCGTGCGCCGGCACCGCGAGAGGCGCCGCCGGCACCCAGGTCTTCGCGGGCCACAGGGCTGTCGGGCAAGTTTTCGATTTCGTTGGCAGCGTATTGGGCCATGGAACATCCTCACACTCAAACTGGGCGTGGTGTCCGCACGCGTATGGCTGCGTGCCGCCTCATGGTCAAATAAAAACGAGGCGCACCGGACCCCCGGCACGCCCCGCTACTGTAACAACAACCAACGTTGCATCGCAATCCAGCATAATAAAGTGTCAAACTGGAAGACCTCGATGTTCCGACGGCGTTTACGTGGCTGAACTAGATCAACTTAGTTGATTCCAGCTTTTCGATGATCCAGTCGTTGGCTTTGATGACCGGGCGGCGGAAGACGACGCCCAGGGCCAGGGACGGAATCAGATAGCTCGCCAAGATACCCAGCTCAACCCAGTACTCCATATGATACGCGCCGGCCATGGCGGCGTGCATGGCGTTGATGCCGTGGGTGAACGGCAGGAACGGATAGATCGCCTGGAACACGGGGCCGGTCATCTCGATGGGGAACGTACCGCCCGAACCGCCGACCTGCATGACCAGCAGCACAACGGCCAAAGCCTTGCCGATATCGCCAAACGAAACCGTAAGCGTGTAGACGATATTGGAGAACACGAGACTCGCGACCCAGCCCGCCAGCACAAACTGCAGCGGGTTGTCGCACTGGATGCCAAAGAACAGGATGTCGCCCGCGCACACGAGCGTTGCCTGCAGCAGAGCCAAACCGCCAAAGAACAAGTAACGACCCAGGTAGATCTCGTACGGGGATGAGCTCGTTGATAAGCTCATCGTCAACCGACACCTTCATCATGGCCGCCAGCACGATCGAGCCGACCCAGAGCGACAGAATCGTGTAGAACGGCGCCATGGCCGAGCCGTAGTTGCGGATCGGATAGACCGGTTTGCGATCGAGCGCGACGGGACCGGAAAGCGACACGGCCAAACCCTCGGGATCGTTGCCAATCATCGTCTTGATCGTGGCAAGGTCGTCCGACATCAGGGCGCCATCGAGCTCATCCTTAAACGCACTGATCTTATCGGACGCTTCACCTAGCTGATCGGAAGCCTTGTTGACCAGCTTGGCGGCCTTGGAGAGGCCCTTTGCCAGCGAACCGGATGCGTTGGTCAGGCCGTCTACGGCGCTATCCAGATCGCCCGAGATGCCATCCAGCGAGTCCAGGATGCCTGAAACCGTCTTCTTGAGCTCCTTTGCCTTGACCGAGAACGTGGAGTCGTAGTCGGACTTGGCGCCCGAAATGCCCGCCTTGGCATCGGCGATGGCCTGGTCGACTTCGGCACGCGTGCTGTTGACCTCTGCCATGCTGTCAAAAAGGGACTTAGCAGTTGCCGTCAGGTCCTTGGCGCTGTTGCGATACTCCACCGCGATCCTGTTCAGCGATGTTGCCACAGACTTGAGGCTCTCCTGGAGCTTTTCGTCACTGACCTGCTCGGCAAAGCCGCGGAGCTGGTCGGCCGTGGCGTCGATATCGTCGGCACGTGTATTGAGCGCCGCCGCGGCATCGTTGAGCTGAGACACCGTAAGGTAAACATGCTGATTCGCGGCATCGAATGCCTTCGCAAGCTCGGCGGACACGTTGTCGAACGAGCCAGCGCTTCCGTCAATCGCGGCGTTGATGGCGTCGTTGGCGGCCTTCAGCGCTTCTTTGGAATCGCTCATGCCGCTCTTGGCATGCTCCATCAACCGCTTGGTCGACTCATCGACCGTACCCGTCTGCTGGAGCATACCGCTCGCCGACGTCAACGAATCGGACGTAGAGCTCAAAATGCCCGCCAGCGACGAAGCATTTGCCTGAACGTCTCGCAGGTCCTCAATCGAATCGCCAAGCGTCGAGGACAGGTTGGCGATAAAGTTGCTGACCTGGTCGGTGCTCATGTAATCGAGCAGGCTGGACACCGTCTTAAGACCGATGCTCGTAATGGTCTCGGTAAAAGTTTCGTTAACCTGGCTCTGGACGGCACTCGACCCTTTCTCGGTCACGATCTGGGCAATGGCGTTGGCCTTCTGATTCTCGTAGAACTCGATATCGGCATGCTTCACGTCGGTCGAAAAGAGCGTCATCATATCGGCACTAAACGTCTTAGGGATAACGACAGCCGCATAGTATGCGCCCGATTTGACGCCCTCGATGGCCTTTTCTCGATTGTTGAGTACAACCCAATCGAAGCTCTCGTTGCCGCGCAGGGTGGCGGTCACGTTTTCACCCACGTTGACCTCAACGGGGATCAGATCGCTCTCGTAACCCTCATCGGTGTTGACCACGGCGATCTTAAGATTGCCGGTGTTGCCGTACGGGTCCCAGCTGCCGGCGATGTTAAACCACGCGTACAGGCACGGTACGATAACGAGGCCCATCACGACAACCAAGCCGATTACGGAGCGAGACACATTTTGGACATCGCGCTTAAACAGATGCAGGATGTTCTTCATTTATGCCTCACCTCCTTTGGAGTGCTTGCCAAGCGGAGTGGCATCTTCATCATTTGTGGCTGTGCTGTCGCTGTCCTGAGATTTATGGTTCGAGCCTATATGCGGCAAGCGGCCCGTGGACTGATCGCCGCCCTTGGCACCACGCTCGCTGGCGTTGAGGCCAAACATGTAGCGGGCGGCAGGAATGGCGGCCGTGTGCTCGCGCATCTCGCGACGCAGGTCCTCATCCGAAAGCGCCGAGATGCGCATCTGGGTATTGAGGCTCGCGCGGATATATTCGATATTGATAAGCCAGCCGCAGATGGCAATGACCGAGATGATCCAAATGACAAGCAGGATGATCTTGCCGTTATTGTCGATATCGAGAACCGTCGACAGGACAAAGAGCAGGACCTGCACGCCGACTACAGCGGCAAAACCGCCCTTGATGTAGTACGGGTAGCGATGTTCAAAGGCGACTGCATGATCGAGCAGTTCGCGACGGTACGAATCGGAATCGAGCATGACACGCATGGCCGTGCGCAGCGAGTAGCGCTGGCGCGGCAGGTCATTGGACTCGCAGATCATCATACCGGTCGTGGAAAGCTGTTTATCAAAGAGCAGGTTGAGGTTGAGCAGCAGCGGACGCAGCTGCAGACCGATAAAGAGCGCCACGATCAAGAACACGCCCAGGATGCACAGGTTAAACAGGTAGTTAAACGAGTACATGCCGCCGACCGTCTCGCGCAGCAGATTGATGCCGTAGGTAAAGGGCAACAGTGGATGCAGCCACTGGAAGAAGCCGGGCATCATCTCGATGGGGTACATACCCGATGAACCCGGAATCTGCACGATAACCAGAATGACGCCGATTGCCTTGCCGATGTGCTTAAACGTAGTGGACAGCGCGTAAATGATGTTGACGTACGTAAACGAGATGGCGATGCCGCCCAGCACGAACAGCAGCGGGCTGACGCACTGCACGCCAATCACCAGATCGCCTACCGTAACGATGATGGCCTGCAACGCGCCCAGGATCACCAGGAGCAACCAGCGGCCAAAGTAGCCCTGACGCGCGGTAAAGCTGCCGATGCCTTCGCGGTCGACCTCGAGCTTGTAGATGGCGATAAGCACGTAGCCGCCCACCCAAAGCGCCAGGTTGGTATAGAACGGGGCAATGCCCGAACCAAAGCTCTTGACCGGGTAAATTGACTTTGAGGTCAGTTCGACCGGAGATGCCATGAAGTCTGCAACGTCATCGACGTCGACGCCCATCAGGTCGGCCAGCTCGCCCATGGACTCGGAGGCCTGCAGCGCCGCGATGTCATTGGCGGCGGTTGCAAGCTTGTCCTGGACCTTGGCAAGCGAGGAATCGGTCTGGGACAGCGTGGTCTTGGCCTGGCCGAGCGTAGCGCTAAGCTGCGCCAACGTGCCGCGCGCATTTGCAAGTGTAGGTGTCATACCCGAGACGATACCGGTCAGGTCGCCCGAAACGGCAGCAAAAGAGTCGAGCGCGCTCGAGGCCTTCGGCAGCGCGTTTTGGCCCAAGTCCGTCTGGGCTTGGCCAAGGTTGGTCGCACCGGTATGAATTGCGTTATTGATAGCGTCACTGGCACCCGAAACAGCCGCTGCGTCATTCGCCATGGCGCACGACTGCGCGGACAGACCGTCCTTGATGCTCTGAAGCTTTTCATTCTGCTCTCGAAGCAAATCGATGGTCGATACAATGCGCGCGTCAATTTCCTCGGAACCTGTCGACGTGTCATTGGCGAGAATCTCCAAGTGCCCGATAACGGCCTTATTGTGGTCGATCGTCGCTTGAAGAGACTCGAGCGAGTTGTCGATACGGGTGGTCATAGATGTAACCGCGCCCGTCAGCTTGCCGATGGCAGCGTTCGCAGAGGCCGACGTCTTGGTGAGCGCAAGGCTGCCTTCCGAGAGCGCCTTGGAGAGCGAGGTGATGGAGTTGCCCGCCGTGGTGCGAGCTTCGCTCAGCAGGTCGTTGCCCTGGGAGATCGCCTGCGTCAGCGACGGTGCCTGGCCTTGCAAGCCGGCAAGTGCCGCATCAGCCGAGGCGATAGCGCCACTCGTCTTATCGATGGCGGCATTCATATCGCCAATCGAATCGCGCACCTCGCCCAAGGTGTCGGACGCCTCGGACACCGAACTTGCCAGCGAGTCCTGAGTCTGGGTTGCCTTGTCCTTTAAATCGACACCGGCATCCTTGGCGATACCGGCAACAGTCTTGCCTACCGTAGAGACAAATTCCGAGTTGATCTGCTCCTCGATGGTGTTTGCACCGGTATCGGTAACCTTGGGCGCAATGGCGCTCTTCTTCTCATTGACGTAGTACGTGAGCTTGGGCTGATGGTAGTTGCCGTCGAGCATCGAAACCAGGTTATCCGAGAAGTTCTTGGGAATCACGATAGCGGCATAGTACTCGCCGCTCTCGACGCCCTCCTTGGCATCGGCCGTCGAGTCGACGAACGTCCAGCCCAACTGATGATTCTCCTTGAGCTGGTCGACCACTTTGTCGCCAGCGTTGAGCTCACCCACCAAGTCGTTTTGGGTGCCTCGATCGTTGTTGGCGATAGCAATCTTGATGCCTTGGGTGTTTCCATACGGATCCCAGTTTGCCACGATGTTATACCAGGCATACAGCGAGGGAATAACGCACACGCCTAGGGTAACCACCAGGGCGACGGGGTTCACAAGCAGTCGCTTAATGTCGCGCTTAAATATCGCAAAGGAGACCTTTGCATTGGATAGTTTGCTGCCGAGACTCA
>CABUMZ010000098.1 GCA_902492825.1 uncultured Collinsella sp. | reverse complement strand
CGTCGACATGCTCGTGCGCTCTGGCGCCATCGACGCCATCGTCGTCGACTCTGTCGCCGCTTTGACCCCGCGTGCCGAGATCGAGGGCGAGATCGGCGATACTACGGTCGGCCTTCAAGCCCGTCTGATGAGCCAGGCGCTCCGTAAGCTCGCCGGCTCGCTCGCCAAATCTAAAACGACCTGCATCTTCATTAACCAGCTGCGCGAGAAGATCGGCGTCATGTTCGGCAACCCCGAGACTACGACGGGCGGCCGCGCCCTCAAATTCTTCTCGTCGGTGCGCATCGATATTCGCCGCATCGACAGCATTAAGCTTAAGGACGAGGTCATCGGCAATCGTGTGCGTGCCAAGGTCGTTAAGAACAAGGTGGCTGCTCCGTTCCGCTCTGCCGAGTTCGACATCATGTACGGCACGGGCATCTCTAAGGAGGGCTCGATTCTGGACATGGCCGTCGAGTGCGGTATCTGCAAAAAGATGGGCTCTTGGTTTGCTTACGGTGAGGACAAGCTCGGTAATGGTCGCGAGGCCGCTAAGGCCTTCCTGCGCGAACACCCCGATTGTGCTGACGAGATCGAGCATAAGGTTCGCCTCGCCTGCGGCCTTGAATTCGATGACGATGCTCCGTCCGAGGTCGAGCTGACCGATCAGCCCGAAACTGAGGAGTTCGATGAGCTTTACGCCATCGATGGCTCCGCGATGCTCGATGATGACGACGAGTAGCGGATGCCCTCATGTCGTATACGGTGACCGAGGCCACGGTCGTCTTTCCCGATAAGAAGGCGGCCTCCTCGTTCTCGAGTGGGTATGCATCAAAAAAGCCTTGTGCACATATCGACTGTGAGCTCGAGGGCGGTTTTGAGCGATCCATCTGGATTCCTGTTCGTGTCGCGCGCCTGTTTCTTAAAAATCGCCCCGATCTTCCCTGCGATTGGGATAAGTTTCGCGAAGCGGTGCAGCTCATTGAGCGTAAATGCGCGCTTACCATGGTGACTGAGATGCTGTCGCGCCGCGACCATGCCACGGGTGAGGTCCGTGACAAGCTGGCTCGCTATGGTTTTCGCGCGACCGCGATTGAATTCGCCGTTGAGCGTGCCACTGAGTATCGCTTTTTAGACGAGAACCGCTTTTGTTCGTACTTTATCGAGGAACGCAAACGGCGTGGCTGGGGACAGCGCAAGATTGAGACTGAGCTTAAGCGCCGCCATGTGGTACTCGAGGATATCCCCGGCTATCCCGAGGATTATTTTGCCGTGGAGGATGACTTGGCTCGCGCATCGGCTTTACTCGCGAAGCGTCGTGTACCCGAGACACGTGGATTCGAAAAGCTCGTCCGGTTTTTGATGGGCAAGGGCTTTTCGTACAACATCGCCGCCGATGCCGTTAAGGCGCGTCTCGATGCCGAACGTGAGGAATGTGCAGTTTAGACACATGCGTTTTGCGTACCTACCGTTCACCGCGTTTTAGATGCCGTGCTGGGTCCATTAATTTGACAGTTGTTGCGGTTCAACGTACGATAAACATTGTCATTTGCTTTGTGATATGTGCTCATCTTTGATGAGTTTGTTTATATGTTTATCTGTATCCGACCCGCATAAGCTGCGCCCATATTACTCAAATGTCGCGAGCCGTTCGTAAGGACGGTTCGCTTTGTTGTGTAACGAATCCATAAAAAGGAGTGAGCATGCCTATCATCGCAGCGCTCGTTGGCATTGTTTTGGGTGCCATCGCCGCCATTGCCTACATGCGCACCGCCAAGCAGGGTAGTCTTCACGAGGCCGACGAAAAGATCCAGTCGGCTCACGCAGAGGCTGAGTCCCTCATCGGTGATGCAAAACGTCAGGCCGAGACCCTCAAAAAAGAGGCTCTGCTTGAGGCAAAGGAAGAGATCATCAAAAATAAGCAGGCTGCCGAGGCCGAGGACAAGCAGCGTAAGAGCGAGATTCGTACGCTCGAGAACCGTGTGATGCAGCGCGAGGAGTCCCTCGATCGCCGCAACGATGCCCTCGACAAGCGCGAGCATCAGCTGTCCAGCCAGGCTGGCCAGGTCGAGAAGCGCTCCCGCGAGCTTGAGGAGCTCTGCGCCAAGCAGACCTCCGAGCTCGAGCGTATCGCCGACCTGACCCGCGAGGACGCTCACAAGGAGCTTCTCGATAAGGTTCGTGGCGAGGTTACCCACGAGGCCGCCACGATCATCCGAGAGTCCGAGCAGCAGGTTCGCGCCGAGTGCCACAAGACCGCTCAGGAGATCTTGTCCCTGGCGATTCAGCGCTGCGCCGCCGACCACACCGCCGAGGTCACCGTTACCTCCGTGCATATTCCGTCTGACGACCTGAAGGGTCGCATCATCGGCCGCGAGGGTCGCAATATCCGCACCTTCGAGCAGGTTTCCGGCGTCAACCTCGTGATCGATGATACGCCCGAGACCGTCGTGCTTTCGAGCTTCGATCCGGTCCGTCGCGAGACCGCCCGCGTCGCCCTCGAGAACCTTATTGCTGACGGCCGCATTCACCCTGCCCGCATCGAGGAGATGTATCACAAGGCCGCCGACTTGGTTCAGCAGCGCGTGCGCGAGGCTGGCGAACAGGCTGCCTTCGATACCGGTATCCACGATCTGCACCCCGAGATCGTTAAGACCCTGGGCGCTCTGCGCTACCGCACCTCGTTTGGTCAGAACGTGCTCCAGCATTCCCTCGAGGTTTCCGACCTGTGCGGCGTGATGGCTTCCGAGCTTGGCCTGGACGTTGTGACCGCCAAGCGTGCTGGCCTGCTGCACGATCTTGGCAAGGCTATCGACCATGACGTCGAGGGTCCGCATGCCGTTATCGGCGCCGAGCTCGCCCGTCGCTATGGCGAGAAGCCCGTTATCGTTCACGCTATTGAGGCTCACCACGCCGACGTCGACCCCAACACGGTGCTCGATGTTCTGGTCCAGGCCGCCGATGCCGTATCTGCCTCTCGTCCCGGTGCCCGTCGCGAATCGGCCGAGAACTACATCAAGCGCCTTGAGAAGCTCGAGGAGATTGCCAACTCCCATGACGGCGTCGAGCGTACCTATGCCATGCAGGCTGGTCGCGAGGTCCACGTCATGGTTCAGCCGGACAAGATTTCCGATGCTCAGTCCACGGTCTTGGCTCATGACATCGCCCATCAGATCGAGGAAGAGATGGAGTATCCCGGTCAGGTGCGCGTCGTCGTGATTCGCGAGAGCCGCGCTGTCGATATCGCTAAATAACATGAACGACGCGAACGAGCTCATCTCATTTATCGCGTCGATGTCGGGGGAGGGCAACCTTCGCGTCGAGGAGAACCTTGGCGAGGGGTATGTCCGCCTCCGCGTTTCGGAGGCCGAGCGGCGCCAGGCAAAGCACGACATTCAGCATGTCGAGGATATTGTTATCGAAATGCTGCGCAACGCTCGTGATGCCGGCGCCGACAAGGTCTATCTCGCCACGACCAAGGAAGATGGCGTCCGCACGCTCGTCTTTCTGGATAACGGCTCGGGCGTGCCGCAGGATATGCAGGAGCGCATCTTCGATGCCCGCGTTACCTCCAAGCTCGAGAGCATGAAGATGGATCGCTGGGGCGTTCACGGTCGAGGCATGGCATTGTTCTCGATTAAGCAGAACACCGACGAGGCACGCGTTGTCGCTTCGGATGTTGACCTTGGTTCGGTCTTTAAGGTCAGTGTCGCTACCGACCGCCTTGGCGAGCGCGCCGACCAGTCCAGCTGGCCTCAGGCCGTGAAGGAGGACGGTCGTTATGTCTGCGCCCGCGGCCCTCACAACATCATTCGCGCCGCCTGTGAGTTTGCCCTCGAGGAGCTGCGCGCCTGTGATGTCTATCTGGGGTCTCCATCCGAGATCGCCGCGACGCTGCATGCGCAGGCGTCCAGCCGTCTCGATGCTTCTCGCCTTCTGTTTATCGATGACGAAGCCGAGCTTCCCGTGATCGATCGTCTGGGTCTTGCTTCGGATGCAGAAGACTTTATCCGTATCTGTTCGGGTTTGGGCCTTGAGATGTCCGAGCGTACGGCGCATCGTATCTTGGCGGGCCAGATTAAGCCCGTTCGCGGTGTGACCGCACGCCTGCTACGCGAGCGCGATTCGTCCTCACATGCGTCTGCTCCGGTTGATCTCGCCAAAGATCGTCGCGGGTTGCGTATCGCCAAGGATGACATGGCGCAGTTCTCGCGAGCCGTCGAGCGCGACTTTAACGATCTTGCGTCGCGGTACTATCTCAACCTTTGCGGCGACCCCAAGATTCGTGTTTCGCGTGATCGTATTACCGTGACGTTCGATCTTGCCAAAGAGGAATAGCATCTTTACCGAGTCCGTTCGGTACGATACAGTTATTGCAGTTAAAACGTACTTTTAAACGCAGGAGTTTCTTCATGGATTGCCTGAAGGTATCAAGCAAATCATCGCCCGCGTCCGTTGCCGGCGCCATTGCCGGCATGGTCAAAGATGGTGTTCCCGTCAATATTCAGTGTGTTGGCGCGGGTGCCGTCAACCAGGCCATTAAGGCTGTGGCCATTGCACGCGGATTTTTGATTCCGACCGGGTTTGATATCTCCTGCGCGCCGGTGTTCTCCGACATCCTCATCAACGGGGAGTCGCGCACGGCCATCCGTCTTTCTATTTACGTTCATCAGATTAATCGAGCTGCTATGGATAATGTCCTGATGAACGACGTTAAGCCTGTAGCATAGAGTGATTGCTCTTTGCCCGCCCTCTTTGATTCCGCCTATTCCACCTCGTTAGGACTTATACACATGGACCAGGGTTCCGTACGCGACATTCTTGCCGGTAAAACCTACTTTATCCGCACCTTTGGCTGCCAGATGAATCAGCACGACTCCGAGCGCGTGAGTGGCCTGCTCGATTCGTATGGCTGCCTCATGGCGCTCGATCCGGAGCATGCTGACATTGTCGTGTTCATGACGTGCTGCGTTCGTGAGGCCGCTGACACCCGTCTGTACGGTCAGTGCAACTCTTGTAAGAGCCTCCCGCCTTCGCCCTCGGGTAAGCGCGTGGTCGCCGTGGGCGGCTGCATCGCGCAGCGTGACGGCGAGGGTCTGCTCACCAATGTCGATAACGTCAATGTTATCTTTGGCACGCATTCCATCGCGCATGTGGCCGAGCTCATTGCCGAGGCATTCTTGGACGGCAAGCGCCATATTCGCACCAATGAGCACGAGGACACGGATGCGATGAGCATGCCGTGGCATCGCGAAACCCAGTATCACGCCTGGGTCCCCATTATGACGGGCTGCAATAACTTCTGCACCTATTGCATCGTGCCGTATGTGCGCGGTCGCGAAAAGAGCCGCCCTTTCGAGGAGATTGTCGACGAAGTGACCGGTCTAGTACGCCAGGGTGTGCGAGAGGTCACGCTTCTGGGTCAAAACGTCAACTCCTATGGTCGCGATCTGTTTGGCAAGCCGCGCTTTGCCGACCTGTTGCGTGCCGTGGGCGATACGGGTGTGGAGCGTATCTTCTTTACTTCCTCGCATCCCAAGGACCTGCTGCCCGAGACCATCGACGCAATGGCCGAGACGCCTGCCGTTATGCCGCAGCTGCACCTGGCAGTTCAGTCGGGCTCGACGCGCATCCTTAAAGAGATGAACCGTCGCTATACGCGCGAGGATTACCTGGGGCTCGTCGATCGCATCCGCAATCGCATGCCCAATATCGCGCTTTCGACCGATATCATCGTGGGCTTCCCGGGAGAGACCGAGGAAGACTTTGAGCAGACGCTCTCGCTTGCCGAGACGGTCCGTTATGCTCAGGCCTATACGTTTATCTATTCCAAGCGCGCCGGTACTCCGGCAGCCGAGATTGACGATCCCACCCCGCATGAGGTAATTCTTGAGCGCTTTAACCGTCTGGTGAAGGTTATTGAGACCACAGCGCACGAGTATAACCAAGGTGAGCTCCACACTGTTGTGCCGGCGCTTATTGAGGGTACGAGCAAAAAGAATGACGCGGTGCTGCTGGGCAAGAGTCCTAAGAATCAGACCGTTCATGCACCGATTCCCGAGGGCTACAGCATCGATCAGTTGATTGGCAAGATTGTCGATGTTGACGTCGACGTTGCCAAGACGTGGTATCTGTCCGGATCCGTTGTGGGCGAGCCGCGCTAATGATTTCTCACAGGGCAAGCCTTTCTGCCGTTGCGATTGTCGGTCCGACCGCGGTTGGTAAAAGTGATGTCGCAGATCGTTTAGCGGCTCGTCTTTCGTCCGAAGTGCTGTCGTGTGACGCGATGCAAATATATAGAGGCATGGATATCGGCACTGCCAAGATGGCACCAGAGGAATGCACGGCGCCTCTACGCCTGGTCGATATTGTTGAACCGGGCGTTGCATATTCTGCAGCGTTGTATCAGGCAGACGCTCGTGTACATGTTGAGCGCTTGCTGGGCGAGGGCCGCCTACCGGTGTTTTGCGGGGGTACGGGCTTGTATCTCAAGGCGGCCCTGGATGAGATGGATTTTCCCTCGGGCGAGCTTGAGGACGATCGCCGCGCGGGCTATCAGGAGGTTGCCGAACGCATTGGCAAGGAAGCGCTGCATGCGCTGCTTGCCGAGCGTGACCCCGAGTCCGCTGCGGTCATCCACCCCCATAATGTTCGCCGCGTGATTCGCGCGCTCGAAATGCACGATGATGGTGTGTCCTACGCGCAGCAAAAGTCGCAGTTCAGTGTTCCGCGCGAGCATTATCACGCTCTGTGGTTTGGATTGATGCGTAATCGCGAGGCGCTTTACGAGCGCATTAACCTTCGCGTCGATCTGATGTTTGAGCAGGGTCTTGTTGATGAGGTTCGTGGTCTTATGGACAAGGGGCTGGGAGATGCCCTGACTTCGATGCAGGCGATTGGCTATAAAGAGATTATCGATGCCTTTAACGGCGTGATTTCTATGGATGAGGCTCGCGAACTCATCAAGATTCGTTCGCGTCGCTATGCCAAGCGTCAGCTTTCGTGGTTTAAACGCGATGACCGCATCGTGTGGTTCGATATGGACGAGTTTACGATCGATGAGGTCGTTGAGGACATCCTTCACCGTATCGAGGCGGCCTAATGGCTCGGTTTCCCCTCGTTCCCACGGCGCCTGAGCCCGAACGTGCCGTTCTTGTCGGAGTTGAGTGGCGCGATAACGCCTGGCCGCTCGATCGTTCGCTTGACGAGCTTGAGCGCCTGGCCCATACGGCTGGCGCCCAGTGCGTGGCGCGTTTGTCGCAGCG
>CABUMZ010000097.1 GCA_902492825.1 uncultured Collinsella sp. | reverse complement strand
CGACGGCGTACCACAGCTCGACGGTGCCGGCCTCGGCGTCGGCACGATAGAAGCTCAGGGGCACGCGAAGCAGCGAGGAAGCATCGCCCGGCACGGCGATATTCACGAACTGACCGGGCTTGAGCGCACTTGCAAGCTTGGGGGCCGAGATAACGAGCGAGAAGATGCCGTCGGCGATCTCCTGGTTCGAGACGACCTCGAAGTCGTGCATGCGTGCAGTGGAAGGTGTGGGCATAGACGCTCCAATCCCCCATGCGGTTGCATGGACCAAACGATCAGAAAGCGCGGCACCGCAAGGGCGCCGCGCACAAAAGCGATAAGGCTATGCTAGCAGATGCAGCCGTCGGCAAGCGTCTGCTTACCGCCGACAAACACATCGGTGGCACGACCGGTGAGCGTACGGCCGGCAAAACCGGAGTTCTCGGCGCGCGACTCGTAGCCGTCCTCGCCGACCGTCCAGGTTGCAGCGGGGTCGAAGACGGTCAGGTCGGCAACGGAGCCCGCCTTGACCTGAACCTGGTCGAGGCCCAGGATCTCGCGCGGCTTGATGGCCATGAGCTCGACCATGCGACCCATGCCCATCTTACCGGTATTGACCAGCTCGGTAAGCACGAGCGCCAGCGAGGTCTCGAGGCCGATCATGCCGAAGGGCGCAAGCTCGAACTCGCGGGCCTTCTCCCACGGAGTGTGGGGAGCGTGGTCGGTGACAATAGCGTCGACGGTGCCGTCGATGACGCCCTGACGGATAGCCTCGGCATCTTCATCGGTACGCAGCGGCGGGTTGACCTTGAGCGAGGTATTGTAGGTCTCGTCCAGGTCGTTCTCGGTCAGGAACATGTGGTGCGGGGTGGCCTCGCAGGTGACCTGCACGCCAGCTGCCTTACCGGCACGCACGAGCTCCAGGCCATGCGCGGTGGAGATGTGCTGGATGTGCAGCTTGGCACCGGTCAGCTTGGCGATCTCGATATCGCGAGCAATCTGCAGCTCCTCGCCTGCCGCCGGCCAGCCCTCGAGGGCCAGACGGGTAGAGACCTTGCCCTCGTTGATCTGGCCGTGACCGACCAGGTCCTCGTCCTGGCAATGGCTCATAAAGACCTTGCCGAACATCTTGCCGTAGTCCATGCAGCGACGGAGCATGCCTGCACCCTGCACGCCGCGACCGTCGTCGGTGAAGGCGACGGCGCCGTGGGCGACCATATCGCCCATCTCGGACATGGCCTCGCCCTTAAGACCGCGGGTCATGGCGCCAGAAGGATAGACGCGGCAGTGGCCGACCTCGGCAGCGCGGGACTTGACGAACTCAACGACGGTACCGTTATCGGTAACGGGGTCGGTGTTGGGCATGGCGCACACGCCGGTGAAGCCGCCCTTGGCAGCTGCGCGGGTGCCGCTCTCGATGTCCTCTTTGACCTCGTAGCCGGGCTCGCGCAGGTGGACGTGCATGTCCACCAGGCCAGGGACGAGGTACTTACCGGAAAGGTCGCGGACCTCGGCTCCCTCGGCGGCGAGGTTCTCGCCGACCTCGGCGATCTTGTCGCCGTCGATCAGGACGTCAACGACACCGTCAAGCTCGACGGACGGGTCGACGACGTGGGCATTCTTAAGAAGCAAGGCCATTATCGGCACCTCCAAGCAGCAGATACAGGATAGCCATACGCACGCAGATACCGGCGTAGACCTGCTCCAGGATGACGGAGCGTTGCGGGTGGTCGGCCATATAGGAGTCGAACTCGACGCCGCGGTTGATGGGGCCCGGGTGGCAAATGATCGCGTCGGGCTTCATGAGCTTCTCACGGTCCTTGGTCAGGCCGAAGAGCTTATGGTACTCGCGAATGGTCGGGAACGGGGCACCCTCGAGGCGCTCCTGCTGTACGCGCAGCATGTAGACGACGTCCAGCTCGGGCAGGACGGAATCGAGGTCGCTCGTCACGTGGTCGCAGCCCAGAACCTCGGGCGCCGGCGGCAGCAGCGTGCCGGGGGCAACGGCGTAGGTCTCACAGCCCATGATCTTCAGCGCGGGAATCAGCGAGCCGCAAACGCGGGAGTGGGCGATGTCGCCGACGACGGCGACCTTCAGACCGTGGAAGTCACCCTTGTGCTCCCAGATGGTGTACAGGTCGAGCAGAGCCTGCGTAGGGTGGTTGTGCTTACCGTCGCCGGCGCAGATAACACTCGCGGGCGAATTCTGGGTGACGATGTAGGGAGCACCGGCGTGCTTGTCGCGCACGACGATGCAGTCGATCTTGTAGGCGTTGAGGGTCTCGACGGTATCGACGAGGCTCTCGCCCTTGACCGTGGAGGTCGAGGAGCCGCCGAAATTGAGGCTGTCGGCCGAAAGGCGCTTCTCGGCGAGCTCGAAGGAGCTGCGGGTACGCGTCGAGGGCTCGTTGAACATGTTGACGATGGTCTTGCCCTTGAGCGTGGGGACCTTCTTGATGGCACGCTCGTTGACCTCGGAGAACGCCTTGGCGGTCTCGAGGATGAGCTTGATGTCCTCTTCGGAGTACTCGGTAATGTCGATCAGGTGCTTATGATTGAACGCCACGGTACTACTCACCTCCCAGCGGCGCGGAGCCCACGTGGGAACCCGGCGCGACGTCGTTGATCTCGACGGCGGTACGGCCGTCGACTTCCTTCATATATAGGTGCACGTTCTCCTCGTGCGACGAGGGAACGTTCTTGCCGACAAAGTCCGGCGAGATAGGGAGCTCACGGTGACCGCGGTCAACGAGAACTGCCAGCTCGACTCGACTCGGACGGCCCAGGTCCATAACGGCGTCCAGAGCGGCGCGGATGGTACGACCCGTGTACAGGATGTCGTCCACCAGCACGACGCGCTTGCCGTCGACGCTGAAGGGAATGTTGGTAGCGTGGATCGCGGGAGCGAAATTGGTCGCGTAGTCATCGCGATAGAAGCTGATGTCCAGGCTGCCGAGCGGAACGTCGACACCCTCGATCTCCTTGATCGCCTCGGCGAGCTTCTTTGCCAGAAGGTCGCCGCGCGTGACGATGCCGACCAGAGCGAGGTCTTCACAGCCCTCGTTGCGCTCGAGGATCTCGTGCGCGATGCGGGTCATCGCTCGGTTGACGGCGGTCTCGTCCATGATGACCGCCTTGGGGGAAGTCGTGCCCATCGATCTCCTTCCTCACATGTCTTGACTGCTGACACAGTCAAAAAAATAGATGCCCGACCGCTCAAAGCGGAACCAGACACCCACAGGAAGTACTGCTCATTGACAGCTATGTAATTCCATGTGGGTATCTCGTACCCCTTTAATGGTCAAGGCATAGTGTAGCCAACCTCGGGCTCAATTGCGAGCATAAATACCAGTCAATCCGTAAACGGAGCCAATAGCTCCATAAACCTATATATATTTGTGGGACGCGCTTGAAAACCTTGTTGCGAGCTGGCATAATCCCCTCTGCTGCACGCAAATCGGATCTACGTCCAGGGCCGTGGCGTGGGCACTATCGCCAAAAGAGAAATATCTCTGTGTAGATTGCGCACAGAGACATGCTTCTGTGCTATAGTTCAGGATTGTTTGTTAACGCGACATGTTCGTTTGTCGCCCAAGGAGGGTCAGTTATGTCCAAAGTTTGCGAAGTTTGCGGTAAGCACCCCGTTGCCGGTCGCTCCATCAGCCACTCTCACCGCGTCACCAACCGTAAGTTCCGCCCCAACATCCAGCGCGTCTACGTCGTCGTCGATGGTCACCGTCGCAAGATGAACGTTTGCTCCACCTGCCTCAAGTCCGGCAAGGTTGCGCGCTCCTAAATAAGGTCTTACCAACAAGTACCTCGGACTCTCCGGGTCAAAGACCTCGCGTTCACATAGAACTTACCAAAGGCGCCCTCCAATGTGGAGGACGCCTTTTTGCACTCATTGGGGACAGACTTACATGAGTGTTTTCGAGCATAGGGGCCGCGTCACAGATGTCAAAGGGATCTAAGCCCAGCTGGTATGCCTTGTAGCTTGACCAACGGTATGCCTCGAGCGAGTCGAGCGCGCCTTTCACAGGATTAAAATGGATATAATCGAGCAGCTGTACCGCCTGCGTATCCGACTCAACCGCGACCCGCGAATAGCGATTGTCAAACAGATGGCCCGTTCTTCCCGTTTTCCCATTGAAATGATTTAGCATATGCCGTCAATGCGCACTGCATTGCCTTTGAAAGGTTGTCATATGGGTCATCAACCATCAAATGGAAGTGATTGTCCATAAGGCACCAAGCCAACACCGCCACTTCATGGCGTGCAAACCTATCCGCGATGTCCGATAAGAAACGATAGCGGTCGGAGTCATCTTCAAAAATAATCTGCTTGGAGTTGCCACGGTCAAAAAAGTGGTAGTAGACGGTGAGCGAAACGGCGCGGGCACATCGAGGCATATTCTCTCCTTCCAAAACTGTACAGGCAACGCCTAAAAGGAGAGAAGCAACGCGAAATGCTGAGCCTGTGACCTATTTATATCCGATGAGCGGTAATTAACAAGCCCAGAGCGGCAAAATGGCAAAACAATGTCTGTCCCAAATGAGTGAAAGCACTCATGTGAGTCTGTCCCCAATGAGTGGGGCGATGCAGTAGGTGACTAGTTGTAGTTGAAACGATTCATTTGGTTGAAGCGCTTTAGTGTGCCTTTTACGGGAATCTTACCGTTCGCCGAATAATTTCTTGCTATCATGCAAGGCGTAGGGTAAATCTCCGATCGCAAGGAGACACAAATGGTGAAAAAGTCACCGGAAAACACTACTCCCGCAATTGTGGACAACGTAGAGGCGCTTGAGGCTAAGCTCGCTCAGATGCGAGAGGCCCAGGCGCTTTTTGCTACGTACACGCAGGAGCAGGTCGACAAGATCTTCTATGAGGCCGCCATGGCCGCCAACAAGGCTCGTATCCCGTTGGCGAAGATGGCCATCGAGGAGACCGGCCGCGGCGTTCTTGAGGACAAGGTCATCAAGAACCACTACGCCGCAGAGTACATCTACAACGCTTACAAGAACACCAAGACCTGTGGTGTCCTGGAGCGCGACGAGGCTTACGGCATCACCAAGATCGCCGAGCCCATCGGCATCGTGGGCGCCGTCATCCCGACGACCAACCCCACCTCCACCGCGATCTTCAAGACGCTGATCTGCCTGAAGACCCGCAACGCCATCATCATCTCCCCGCACCCGGCTGCCGCCAAGTGCACCATCGCCGCCGCCAAGCTCGTGCTTGACGCCGCCGTCAAGGCCGGCGCCCCCGAGGGCATCATCGGCTGGGTTGATGTCCCCTCCATCGAGCTGACCAACATGGTCATGCGCGACGTCGACATCATCCTCGCCACCGGTGGCCCGGGTATGGTCAAGGCCGCCTACTCCTCGGGCAAGCCCGCCCTGGGCGTTGGCGCCGGTAACACCCCGGTCGTCATCGACGACACCGCCGACGTGCTGCTCGCCGTCAACTCCATCATCCACTCCAAGACCTTCGACAACGGCATGATCTGCGCTTCCGAGCAGTCCGTGACCGTCATCGACAGCATCTATGACCAGGTTAAGGCCGAGTTCCAGAAGCGCGGCTGCTACTTCGTCAAGCAGGGTGCCGAGATGGAGGCCCTGCGTGCCGCCATGTTCAAGAACGGCGCTCTCGATCACCGCATCCCCGGCATGGCCGCTGCCAAGATCGCCGAGCTCGCCGGCATCGAGGTTCCCGCCAAGACCAAGATCCTGATCGCCGAGGTCACCTCCACCGACCCCGCCAAGGAGGAGTTCTCCCACGAGAAGCTCTCCCCGGTCTTGGCCATGTACCACGCCAAGGACTTCCAGGAGGCCGTCGACAAGGCCGAGCACCTGGTGCTCGCCGGTGGCCCGGGCCACACCGCCTCTCTGTACGTGCACCCCGCTCAGGCCGAGAAGATCAGCCTGTTCGAGCACGTCATGAAGGCCTGCCGTATCGTCATCAACACCCCGTCCTCGCACGGCGGCATCGGTGACCTGTACAACTTTGGCATGAAGCCGTCTCTGACCCTGGGCTGCGGCTCCTGGGGCGGCAACTCCGTCTCCGAGAACGTTGGGGTGAAGCACTTGATCAACGTTAAGACTGTGGCCGAGCGCCGTGAGAACATGCTGTGGTTCCGCGCTCCCGAGAAGGTCTACTTCAAGAAGGGTTCCACGCCCGTCGCCCTCGACGAGCTGGGCAACGTCATGGGCAAGAAGCGTGCCTTCATCGTCACCGACCAGTTCCTCTTCAAGAATGGCAACACCCGCGCCATCGAGGCCAAGCTCGACGAGATGGGCATCGCCCACGACTGCTTCTACGACGTCGAGCCCGATCCGTCGCTGCAGTGCGCACGTCGCGGCGCCAAGCAGATGGCTCTCTTTGAGCCGGACGTCATCATCGCCGTCGGCGGTGGCTCCGCTATGGACGCCGGCAAGATCATGTGGATGATGTACGAGCACCCCGAGTGCAAGTTTGAGGACATGGCCATGGACTTCATGGACATCCGCAAGCGTATCTTCACCTTCCCCGAGATGGGCAAGAAGGCCTACTTCGTCGCCGTCCCGACCTCCTCGGGTACCGGCTCCGAGTGCACGCCGTTCGCCATCATCACCGACAAGGAGACCGGCATCAAGTGGCCGCTCGCCGACTACGCGCTGCTCCCCAACATGGCTATCGTCGACGCCGACAACTGCATGACCGCCCCGCGCGGCCTGACCGCTGCCTCCGGCATCGACGTCATGACCCACGCCATCGAGTCCTACGTCTCCATCATGGCTTCCGACTACACCAAGGGCCTCTCCGAGCGCGCTGCCAAGCTCGTCTTTGAGAACCTGCCCTCCAGCTTCACGAACGGCGCCAAGGACCCGCACGCCCGCGAGGAGATGCACAACGCCTCTTGCATGGCCGGTATGGCCTTCGCCAACGCCTTCCTGGGCCTCAACCACTCCATGGCCCACAAGCTCGGCGCCTTCCATCACCTGCCCCACGGCCTCGCCAACGCCGTCATCCTGACCCGCGTCATGCGCTACAACGCTGCTGAGGCCCCCGTCAAGATGGGCACGTTCTCCCAGTATCCTTACCCCAACGCGCTGCACAACTACGCCGAGATGGCCAAGTACTGCGGTATCGAGGGCAAGGACGACAAGGAGGTCTTCGAGAACTTCATCACGAAGCTCGAGGAGCTCAAGGACTTTATCGGCGTCAAGAAGACCATCGCCGACTACGGTGTTGACGAGCAGTACTTCCTCGACACCCTCGACGAGATGACCGAGCAGGCATTCAACGACCAGTGCACCGGCGCCAACCCGCGCTACCCGCTCATGAGCGAGATCA
>CABUMZ010000096.1 GCA_902492825.1 uncultured Collinsella sp. | reverse complement strand
CGCGGCTCATCCGGTTCCACCGGGCCGCGCGGCAAGGAGATATATTGCCAGACCGCAAAGACCTGTGGGACGTCAATTCCACTCTTCACAAGTCCTACACAATATATCGCTTCCTATATAAGTCATAGAAAGGCTGGTGCAGAAATACTGCACGTATCAGATGATGACCCTTCGATTAAGAGATATATAAAGATCGGTCACCTGTAAATGTCTATCTACCCGCGCTTTTGCTATATAAACCAGCGCTCTAGATAAAAAGAGGGAGCGCCGCGCACAACGCGACACTCCCCTAGCGATTCAAGAGAATCTATTAGGCCTCGAGAGCTTTCTTGGCGATGGTGGCCAGCTCGTTGAAGGACTCGATGTCCTCGTAAGCCATCTGAGCCAGGACCTTGCGGTCGAGCTCGATGCCGGCAACCTTCAGGCCGTGCATGAACTGAGAGTAAGAGATGTCGTTCAGGCGAGCAGCAGCGTTGATACGAGTGATCCAGAGAGAACGGATCTCGCGCTTCTTGTTGCGGCGATCACGATACTGATACTGCAGAGAGTGCTGGACCTGCTCTTTAGCATGCTTGTAAGTACGCGAAGCGGCACCGTAGTAACCCTTCGCACGGTGCATAACGGTACGGCGCTTCTTCTTGGCGGCAACAGCGCGCTTAATACGTGCCATGTTCTATCAACTCCTAGACGGTTAAACGAAAAACGGGAACGCGAACTTAGGCGAGACGCGACTTGATGACCTTGCGGTCGGCAGCGGCGATCTCGGTCTCCTGACGGAAGCCACGCTTACGCTTGGTGGACTTCTTGCTCAGGATGTGGCTCTTGAAAGCCTTGGCGCGCATAAGCTTGCCGGTACCAGTCTTGCGGAAACGCTTCTTGGTGCCGCTGTGGGACTTCATCTTAGGCATGAAATACTCCTTAATCGGTTACAGAACACTAGTTACTTGGTATCGCTTGCCGCTTTATCCTCATCAAAGGCGCCCTTAATCGGGGCGAGCAGCATAAGCATGTTACGGCCTTCCATCTTAGGCTTGGACTCGACCGTAGCGTAAGGCTTAAGATCCTCGGCGAGACGCTCGAGAACGTTAAGACCCTGCTCCGGGTGAGCCATCTCACGGCCGCGGAACATGATGGTGATCTTAACGCGTGCACCCTTCTTGAGGAAACGCAGAACGTGGCCCTTCTTGGTCTCGTAGTCGCCAACGTCGATCTTGGGTCGGAACTTCATTTCCTTGACCTCGACCTTGGACTGGTTCTTACGAGCAGCCTTGGCCTTCATGGCCTGCTGGTACTTGAACTTACCGTAGTCCATGACCTTGCAGACCGGCGGCTCCGCGTTGGGAGCGATCTCGACCAGGTCGAGACCCTGATCGTCGGCGACGCGCTGGGCATCGCGGATGGCGAACAGGCCGAGCTGAGAGCCATCGACGCCAATCAAACGGCACGAAGATGCAGTAATCTCGTCGTTGATGCGGGTGTCATCAGACTTAGCTATTTTCCCTACCTCCATTCATAAAAAAATAACCCGGCGCTTCTCAGCAACCAGGTCGTACACATAGAGTTCCTCGATTTGAGGAAGGGAATCTAAGTTGTATGACCAGTCAGCTGCTCATTGGCGCCAAAAGGTGGGAACCCTCGGGTTCCTCTTTAGGGCATTGCGGGAACAACGCCTTGTGGATAATAACACGCGCAGCGCGTTATCACATTACGTACACGAAAAAGGGGGCCGCAACCCCCTTGAACGCTCACTTGCATGTATGGTGCCCGAGGCGAGACTCGAACTCGCACGTTGTTGCCAACGGTGGATTTTGAGTCCACTGCGTCTGCCAATTCCGCCACTCGGGCACGTAATGCGTGAGTTAGTTTATCACAGCTTTCTACCGATTAGTCCGAAAATGGAACTTCGAGCATTTCGATGAGTTCGACTGTGCGGAGCATCTCGCGCTGACGACATCCGCGACCGCCGACCGAAGCCTCACCCATCTGGTTATCGTAGGGGTCCTCGCGCATGCCGTCATAGGCAGGTTCAAACCCCGCCTGGAAACGACAGTTTGCCACCATACGCCACGGATCGAGATTGCCAAAGTAGTGACGACGGCGCCACTCCTCCCCCATCCTGCGTGCCGAGGAACCAAACGATACGTCGGCGTTAAGCCAACCGGTCTGGGGTGTGTAGAACTCGGCCCAATCGTGCGGTCCCACCGAATCGGGCGCAACATATAGGCCGCTCTGCCAACGAGCAGGCACCCCCGCGATGCGACACATGGTGATAAACGTGAGCGCCATAACGCCGCAATCGCCGCGGAGCGAATGCGCACAGTCGTCGGCAATAGATCCCAAAAGCAGGTACGGTGGCTGATAGCGATAGTCGATATGCTGTGTCAGGTAATCATAGATAGCACGAGCGCGATCGAGCGGATCCTCGAGCCCGTCAACAACATGCTCCGTCAACTGTCGCAGGTACGGCGTAAACGCAATGTGCGGACGGCCCTCGGAAGTGTCCTCGGGCAGTGGCGTGTCCATGCACGTATGCGATGGGAGCGCGCCACCATAGATATCGCAATAGGCGGCATCGATGTGATAGCGATAGGTCACCGAGAATGAATGTTCAGTCGAAGATGTCCAAGAGGCAGTACGAGCCGAAACGTTTTCAGAGGCAACGGTACCCCCCGACGTCATATCGAGAACCTCGATATGAGACTGTTGACGACAGGCGGCAGCAACGGGTAGCCACGCGCGAACAGCCTCTCCCTCCAGAGCCCCAGGGACAGACACGGATGCCTTAAGCGTGATGACGCGCGTCAACCCGTTTTGCGACTCCATCTCCCTGAGCATCTGGTTACGCAGCGCGATGCCGTCCGTAGAATCGGGACGCAGGCCCGGAACCTCCTTGGGGTACACGCGAAGCGAATCGAGGAAGTTGTCGAGTACGAACAGCTCGCCATCGATAAAGCGCCAATCGATACGCTTACGATTAATCAGGTCATCAAACTGCTCTTCGGTAAACTCTGGCCACTCCTCGCGAATCATCGCAATAGCCTGATCACGCGACACCGAAAAATGAAGCGGCGTCTCGAGCATGCGATACCGCTCGGCACGAACACAAGCAGCCAGCGAAGGCTCAGGGTTCTGCTCCAAAAGGCGATCGCAGGCAGCAACAGCCTGCGTCAAATACCCGGCATCCTTAAGTCGAAGAATCTCAGGCGGCAGACCAATATCGAGATGACGAAAATCATCACAACAAACATCAACAGAGCAACCAACAGGACCCTCGTCAATAACCTTCCCATCCGAAGGCAGCACATCAATATCAGCCATACCAAAACTCCAAGTCACTAGAACGCTTGAAGCCCATTGTAGCGAGATAAAAAGAAAGCCCCAACAAGGGAGCCATCAACGCCGCCGAACGGTAGTCAATAAATAAATTCAGCCCAGTAACCCTGTAGCGAGTTAACAAAGGAGGCCCCGTTCACCCGGAGCTTTTCCCATTGCGCGACTTCTGGCAAAGCCAGGTGAGCGCAAGGGAAAAGCGTAGGGTGAACGGGGCCTCCGACGGGAAAGTTAAACCGCTACTTACGCCTTGTTGACGGAGCCAAACTCCTCCATGAGCTCCTTGGTGCGGGCAACGATGTTGTCGCGACCAGGCTTGAGGAGCTTGCGGGGGTCAAAGCCCTTGCCCTGCTGATCCTTGCCAGCCTCGATGTACTCGCGGACGCCCTTGGCGAAGACGAGCTGCAGGTCGGTGTTGACGTTGATCTTGGAGATGCCCAGGGAGATGGCCTTCTTGATCTGATCCTCGGGGATGCCGGTACCACCGTGCAGAACGAGGGGCAGGTCGCCGGTCTGAGCCTTGATCTCGCCCAGACGCTCGAAGGAAAGGCCAGCCCAGTCGGCGGGATACACGCCGTGGATGTTGCCGATGCCGCAGGCGAGGAAGTCGACGCCCAGGTCAGCAATCTGCTTGCACTCAGCGGGGTCAGCGAGCTCGCCGTTGGAGGTCACGCCGTCCTCGGTGCCGCCGATGCCGCCGACCTCGGCCTCGATGGACATGCCCTTGGAGTGGGCAAGCTCAACGAGCTCCTTGGTGCGGTCGAGGTTAAGCTGGAAGGTCTCCTCGTGAGAGCCGTCATACATGATGGACGTGAAGCCGGCCTCGATGCACTTGAAGCAGTCCTCGTAAGAACCGTGATCGAGGTGAAGGGCGACGGGAACGGTAACGCCCGTGGCCTCGACGGCAGCCTTGACCATGTCGGCGCAGACCTTGAAACCGCCCATCCACTTAGCGGCACCAGCGGTGCACTGAAGGATCAGCGGAGACTTGGCCTCCTCGGCGGCCTGGAGAATAGCCAGGGTCCACTCGAGGTTGTTGGTGTTGAAGGCACCGAGAGCGTACTTGCCGGCCTCGGCCTTCTTGAGCATGTCTGCTGCGTTGACGAGCATAAAAGAAACCTCCTGTAAGGTTGCTCCGATAACGCCTGTGATTTTACCACGGCGCAACCGAGCATAAACGTTCGTTTGTTCACGAATATCGTCCAAACAGACTTTTTTGACCGTTTGCCCTACGAAATTGACCCGTTGGGGAAAAATAGCTTGACGTTTGGACGCTTCTCGTGCTTTAGAAGCTGACTATAAAGCTACACCTGCATGAAAGGGTTCTGCATGAGCTCGCGTGCCATGGTGGTCGAATCGCCATGGCCGGTTAAGCAAACGGTATCGGGCGGAAGAAGCCGGGCGAGCTTGGAGAGCGAGCGCAGAATCGCCGCCTCATCTCCGCCGGAAAGATCGGTGCGGCCGTGCCCACCCGGAAACAGGGTGTCGCCCACAAAGGCAATGTTCCCCTGCTCGGTGGCAGCAAACAAGACGATCCCGCCCGGCGTATGCCCTGGTGTCTCGATCACCTGCAGGCAGATATCGCCCACCTCGATAGCATCGCCTTCGGCGAGCAGGCGCGTCGGCTCCCCGGGGTCAGGCGTCTCAATGCCCCACATAGCTCGCTGTTCCTCGATGTTCGCATGCGGCACCGCCACATCCTTGGCACACAGCTCATACTGGCAGCCCTCGCCAACGGTGGTTCGCACGCCGGCAACACCACCAACATGATCGGCATGGCCATGAGTGCATACGGCGCCAAGCACGCGTACGCCGGGATGCTCGGCTCGAATATGCTCCACCAAGCGCTCGCCCTCCCATGCGGGGTCGATAATCACGCACTCATTGTCCGAAATAACAGCATAGCTATTGGTCTGAATGGGACCGTTTACGAGCGTCTCAATCTCGACCGATCCCTTGGGAGTTAAATCCAAGGACACAGCACTCATGTCCCTCTCCTCTCTATAGAACTCGAGGCATCAAACGATGCCTCGAGTGTAGCGAATATCGATAATGTGACACGTTCGTCGCGACTAAACGCGGCGCTTAAGCTGGGCTCCACCCTCGCCGGGCATCAGGCGGCGCGCG
Source organism: uncultured Collinsella sp. (assembly GCA_902492825.1). GTDB lineage: Bacteria > Actinomycetota > Coriobacteriia > Coriobacteriales > Coriobacteriaceae > Collinsella. The sequence continues at coordinate 2,031 of CABUMZ010000096.1, read as the reverse complement.
TCGTAGACCGAGTCGACGCTGCTGATAGAGGCCAGCAGCGGATCCAGACCACTCGCGTCCGAGATCTCGACCATAAAGCGCAGGGTTGCAATACCCTCGCGGTTGGTCGACGTGGCGGCAGAAAGGATATTGCCGCCCGCATCGCCAATGGCAATAGTGACATCCTTGAGCAGGCCCATGCGGTCCAGGCACTCGACCACGATCTCGACCTGGAAGAGGGTGTCGGCAGCGCCGTCCCACTCCACTTCGATCATGCGCTCGGGATGCTCCATAAGACCCTTGACGTTGGGGCAGTTGGCGCGATGCACCGAAACGCCACGACCGCGCGTGATGAAGCCGACGATATCGTCGCCCGTCACCGGATTGCAGCAATGTGCCAGACGGACCAGCAGGCCGCTGTTGCTCTCGCCCTTGACGATAATGCCGTTGCTGGCGCTCTTGCCGCGCTTTTGCGGCTTTCGGTTGGAGCCTCGGGCCGGCTGTTTCACGACCTCGGCGATAGCCTCGGCCTTGGTGAGCTGTTCCTCGGGCTTGGGGTCCAAGATTTGCTCGACCTTGTTACCCACAGCGCGCGGGGCAACCTTGCCGCCGCCCACGGCGGCAAACAGGTCCTCGAGCTGCTTGAAGTTCAGCTGCTCCGCCACGGCGTTGAGCGCACGCGTGGATCGCGGCGTAGAGATGCCATACCCGCGCTTGCGCAAGTCCTTGGCCAGTATATCGCGGCCGGCAGCAGCGTCGTCGTCCTTGGTCGCGGCGGCAAAATAGCGGCGGATCTTTGACTTGGCGGAAGGTGTCTTAACGATCTTGAGCCAATCACGAGACGGCTTGGAACTCTTGTTGGTCAGGATTTCAACGCGGTCGCCCGTCTTGATCTCGTGCGTGAGTGGGGCCACCGCGCCGTTGATCTTAGCGCCGACGCAGTGATTGCCCACCTCGGTGTGAACGGCGTAGGCAAAGTCGAGCGGCGTGGAGCCGGCACGAAGCGCCATGACCTCGCCCTTGGGCGTAAAGACGAAGATCTCTTGATCGAAGAGGTCGACCTTCAGCGAATGCAGGTATTCCTTGGCGTCGGTGATCTCATCAGACGCAGCCCAATCGAGCGAATGCTTAAGCCAGTTGATCTGATCGTCCAAACGTTGAGCGTCATTGGTCTTGGAAGCAGACGATCCGCCCGATTTCTTATAGAGCCAGTGGGCGGCAATGCCGTACTCGGCCTGCTCATGCATCTCATAGGTTCGAATCTGAATCTCGAGCGGGCGGGCCGTGGGGCCGATTACCGTCGTATGGAGCGACTGGTAGTTATTGACCTTGGGCATGGCGATATAGTCTTTAAAGCGACCGGGCATGGGGTGCCACAGCGTATGTACCGCACCGAGCGTGGAGTAGCAATCGCGCACCGAATGCGTGATGACGCGCAGTGCCACCAGGTCGTAGATCTCGGAGAATTCCTTGCCCTTGCGCTTCATCTTTTGGTAGATGGACCAATAGTGCTTGGAACGGCCGTTGATCTGGAAGTCTTCCAGGCCAATGCGGTTGAGCTCGTCGGTGAGCGTCTTGATGGTCTCGGCCAGATAGCGCTCGCGAACCTCGCGCGACTCAGCCACCATGCGCGCAATGCGCTGGTAGGCATCGGGCTCCAGGTAGAAGAAGGACAGGTCCTCGAGCTCCCACTTAATAGAGCTCATGCCCAGACGGTCGGCCAGGGGCGCATACACGTCCATGGTCTCGCGGGCCTTAAACAGGCGACGGTCCTCGCGCAGAGCTGCAAGGGTGCGCATGTTGTGCAGACGGTCGGCAAGCTTAACGATAATGACGCGGATGTCCTTGGACATGGCGAGGAACATCTTGCGCAGCGTGAGGGCCTGTTTCTCGTCCATGCTATCGACTTCGATGTTGGTGAGCTTGGTCACGCCATCGACGAGCTCGGCCACCGTATCACCAAACAGGCCGGAAACATCGGCGAGCGAGGTCTCGGTGTCCTCGACGGTATCGTGCAGCAGCGCGGCGCACACCACATCGCAGTCCATCTTG
>CABUMZ010000095.1 GCA_902492825.1 uncultured Collinsella sp. | reverse complement strand
TTTGGCATGGGAGCCTCCCAACCTCGTTGCGGCGCGGCTGCGCCTATGGCACTTCAACATCATTGTCGCAGCCCCGACCCGCGGTCACGAGCGGGGGCTCCTGTCTTTTTAGTGCCCTCGGATTGGGTCATAGTGTCTGTCGTTGCCAAAACATCGGCGTTGCTGGGGTAGTCGTTGGGGACGTTTTTAAATGACTAGTCAAACAAGACTGTCTCCAATGACTACCTTCCTCTGGTGTAAAAGGCGCGCCACGCTAAACGCCGGGTTTGTTATTCGTTTGTAAAGGCCGTGCTGCGCTTGCGGTAAGGGTCTATCAGATGCCCGTAAAAAACCGCAGTTGGCGCGGGCACTGCCCGATCGAGGCCGTATCTTTCCAAACAGCAAAGCGGGCAGGGTGCCCGCGATTCGCATGTATGAAAGGAAGATCATGCTCGATCAGGCTTATTCTCGTCGTCAGTTCCTCGGCCTTGCTGGTGGTCTTGCCAGCATCGTCGGTCTCGGTCTCGTTGGCTGCGGCGGCGCAGGCGCATCCGACGCCGCCGACAAGGGTAGCGCCGCTGCTGCCGAGTCCGTCTCCGGCGAGGTGACCTACGACGGTGCCTCCTCGTTCCAGGCTCTCGTCGAGGCCGCTGCCGAGAAGTTCATGGATGCCAACCCCGACGTCTCCGTCTCCGGCTCGGGCAACGGTTCGGGCAAAGGTCTGACCGCTGTTGCCGCCGGCACCGTCACCATCGGTAACTCCGACGTCTTCGCCGAGACCAAGCTCGAGGCCGACCAGGTCAAGAACCTCGTCGACCACGAGGTCGCCGTTGTGGGCATGGGCCCTGTCGTCTCCAAGAACGTGACGGTCGACGACCTGTCCCTCGAGCAGCTCAAGGGTATTTTCTCCGGCCAGATCACCAACTGGAAGGAGGTCGGCGGCGACGACGTCAAGATCGTCGTTCTCAACCGCAAGGCTGGCTCCGGCACCCGTGCCACCTTCGAGGCCGCCGTTTTTGGCGACGAGGCCGTCGACTTTAAGGGCGACGCCGAGCTCGACAAGTCCGGCGATGTCCAGACTCAGATGGGCAGTACCGACAACGCCATCTCCTACCTCGACTTCTCGCACTTCGATGACTCCAAGTTCAACGCCATCAAGGTCGAGGGCGTCGAGCCCAAGAGCAAGAACGTCACCGACGACTCCTTCAAGATCTGGGCGACCGAGCACATGTACTGCTCCAAGGACGCCGACGAGGCCACCAAGGCCTTCCTGGAGTTTATGCTCTCCGACGACGTCCAGGGCAAGCTCGTCGAGGAGCAGGGCTTCATCCCCGTCTCTGCCATGAAGGTCGTCAAGGACGCCAGCGGCAAGGTCTCCGCTAAATAAGTAATCGCCCCGGAAAGGTTTGCAATGGCAAAACAGCTGCCAAAGCGCGACCTTGAGAACGTGGGCCTGGGCGTCACGGGCGCGTGCGTAGCGCTCGTGACGCTTGTCGTTGCCGCGCTCATCTTTATGGTCGCCAAAAGGGCCTCTCGGCTTTTGTCAAGGACGGCGTCTCGGTCGTCGAGTTTTTCACCGGCACCAAGTGGGACCTGGCCAACACAGCCGAAAACGGCCTGCCCTATACCGGCGCCCTGCCCCTGATCGTCACCTCGTTTGCGGTCATGGTGCTCTCCACGCTTATCGCGCTGCCCATCGCTATCGGCTCTGCCATCTTTGCGGTCGAGATCCAGCCTAAGTTTGGTTCCAAGATCTTTCAGCCGCTCATTGAGCTTTTGACCGGTATTCCCTCGGTCGTCTTTGGCCTGATCGGTTTTCACGTGGTCGTCGGCTTTATGAAGAGCGTTTTCCATGTGAGCACGGGTCTGGGCATCTTGCCCGGCGCCATCGTGCTGGCCGTCATGATCCTGCCGACCATGACCACCCTTTCGGTCGATGGCCTGCGCGCCGTGCCCGGCAGCTACCGTCAGGGCTCGCTCGCGCTGGGCTACACCCGCTGGCAGACCATCTGGCACGTGGTGCTCAAGTCCGCCATGCCATCGCTCATGACCGCGGTCATCCTTGGCATGACGCGTGCCTTTGGCGAGACGCTCGCCGTGCGCATGGTTATCGGCGGCATCGAGGCCATGCCGACGTCGCTGCTGTCGCCGGCGTCCACCATCACCACCACGCTCACCACGTCCATGGCGGTCTATGCCGAGGGCTCGGCCCAGGACGATGTTCTGTGGGCGCTCGGCCTGCTGCTGATGGGCATGAGCCTCATCTTCATCCTGATCATCCACCTTATCGGCCGCAAGGGGGCGAAGGCTCGTGGCTAGCACGCGTATCCACATCGACGAGGCGAGACTCGGGCGCGTCCAAAAACAGGACCGCTTCGCCACGGGCGTGTTGACGGCGATCGTCGCCATCGTCATGCTCATCGTCGTCTCCATGGTGGCCTATATCCTGTTCGAGGGCATCTCGACGCTGTTCCAGCCGGGCTTTCTCACGGAGCCGTCGCGCGCCAACGGAACGCAGGGCGGCGTGCTCTACCAGCTGTTCGACTCGTTCTATCTGCTGCTGATCACCCTGGTCATCTCGGTGCCCATCAGTCTGGGCGGCGCGGTCTTCCTGGTTGAGTACGCACCGAACGGCCCTATCCGCGACATCGCCTCTACCGCCATCGAGACGCTGTCCTCGCTGCCTTCCATCGTCGTCGGCATGTTCGGCTTTCTGGTGTTCTCGGTGCGGCTGGGCTGGAAGTACTCCATCATCTCCGGCGCCGTCGCGCTCACCATGTTCAACATCCCCATCCTGGTTCGCGTGATTCAGCAGGCGCTCGAGGACGTGCCGCAGGCCCAGCGCGATGCGTGCCTAGCCATGGGCCTCACCCGCTGGGAGGCCACGCTGCACATCCTAATCCCCGAGGCCATGCCCGCCATCGTGACCGGCATCGTGCTTTCGGCCGGCCGTGTCTTTGGTGAGGCCGCAGCACTGCTCTTTACCTCGGGCATGAGCTCGCCGGTTCGCCTGAACTTCTTGAGCTTTAACCTGTCGAGCCCTACCTGCGCCTGGAACGTGTTCCGCCCCGGCGAGTCGCTCGCCGTGCATATCTACAAGATCTATGGCGAGGGCAGCCCCGAGGCCCAGCAGATCGTCTGGGGCACCGCTGCACTGCTGATGATTTGCGTGCTGCTGTTTAACGTAATCGCCCGCATTGTGGGCAAGCAACTGGCGAGGAAGATGACGGCCGAATGAGCGAGATGAATGTAACGCCCGCAACCGAAGCGGCATCGTCCGACACCCAGGACTTCCTGTCGAGCGTGGGGGAGAGCGAGAAGCGCGTGCGCGTGAGCGGCAAGGCCGTGAGCGACGAGGTCGTGCTCTCCACCAAGGACGTCAACGTGTACTATGGCGACCACCATGCACTGCATGATACGTCGCTCGACTTCCACAAGGGCGAGATCACGGCGCTCATTGGGCCTTCGGGCTGCGGTAAGTCGACCTTCTTGCGTAGCCTCAACCTCATGAATCGCGAGATTCGCGGCTGCCGCGTGGAGGGCGAGATTAACTACAGCGGACGCAATGTGAACACCAGTACCGAGAACACGTACGAGCTGCGTCGCTCCATTGGCATGGTGTTCCAGCAGCCCAACCCTTTCCGCAAGTCCATTCGCGACAACATCACGTTTGCGCCCAAGCGTCACGGCATTACCGACCGTGACGAGCTTGATCGTATGGTCGAGGAGAGCCTGCGCGGTGCAGCGCTGTGGGACGAGGTCAAGGACAAGCTCGACAAGAGCGCCTACGCGCTTTCGGGCGGTCAGCAGCAGCGCCTGTGCATCGCGCGCACGCTGGCGCTCAACCCCGATGTGATCCTGTTTGACGAACCCTGCTCGGCGCTCGACCCCATCTCGACGCTGGCGATCGAGGACCTTATGTCGTCGATTGTTGGTGACCGCGCCATCGTCATCGTGACGCACAACATGGAGCAGGCGTCGCGTGTGTCCAACCGCACGGCGTTCTTCTACATGGGCGATATGGTCGAGTATGACGAGACTGACGAGATTTTCCAACGGCCCAAGGATAAGCGGCTGAATGATTACCTCACCGGCATGTTCTCCTAGTCCGGGACATGCTTGAGGCCCGCGGCGGCCACGGTTGCCGCGGGACTGATTGGAGAGGCGGGTCATCTCTTGCGGGAGATGGCCTGCCTTTTTGTGTCGTGTGCGGCCGTCGACCTGCCAAAATAAACCTGTCCCTTTTTGGTAGGTTTTGGGGTGGGGCTCGCTGCTATCATGGACAACGTTGAATTTCTACGAAGGAGCAGGGCATATGGCGATTCTTTTGGGATGCGATTCCATCAGCCTAGAGTTTCCCACCAAGCATATTTTCGATAGCGTTACGCTCGGCGTGGGCGAGGGCGACCGTATTGGTATTGTCGGTAAAAACGGCGACGGTAAGTCGACGCTGCTGAGCGTGCTCGCCGGCACGTTGGAGCCCGACGACGGCCGCGTGACGCACCGCCGCGACACGACGATCGGATTGCTCGGCCAAAAGGATAACCTGATCGATACCGACACCGTGCATCATGCCGTCGTCGGTGACACGCCCGAGTACGAGTGGGCCTCGAGCCCGCGTACGCGCCAGATTCTGGCCGGCCTCATTAGCGATGTGCCTTGGGAGGGCACGGTGGGCGAGCTTTCGGGTGGCCAGCGCCGTCGCGTGGACCTCGCGCGCCTGCTGATCGGCGACTATGACGTGCTCATGCTCGACGAGCCCACCAATCACCTGGACATGCGCACCATCAACTGGCTCGCGCGTCACTTAAAGGCCCGCTGGCAGCGCGGCCAGGGCGCCATGCTCGTGGTCACGCATGACCGTTGGTTCTTGGACGAGGTCTGCACCAGCATGTGGGAGGTCCACGACGGCCAGGTCGACCCCTTCGAGGGCGGCTATTCGGCATACATCCTGCAGCGCGTGGAGCGCGACCGCATGGCCGCCGTTACCGAGGAGCGCCGTCGCAACATGGCGCGCAAGGAGCTCGCGTGGCTGAGCCGCGGTGCCCAGGCTCGTTCCACCAAGCCCAAGTTTCGCGTGGATGCCGCTCGTGAGCTGATCGCCGACGTGCCGCCCGTGCGTGACGAGCTGGAGCTTAAGCGTCTGGCGGTGAGCCGCTTGGGCAAGCAGGTTATCGATGTGGTCGACGTGGATGCCGGCTATGCGGATACCGATGGCGCGCCCAAGCAGGTGCTCTCCGATGTGACCTGGCTCATCGGTGCGGGCGACCGCTATGGCCTTTTGGGCGAGAACGGCGCTGGCAAGTCGACGCTGCTCGATGTGATCCAGGGCAAGATTGAGCCCACGCGCGGCCGCGTGAAGATTGGCCAGACAGTGCGCTTTGGCGTGCTGTCGCAGCAGCTCGAGGAGCTCGAACCCTACATGGGCGACACGATCCGCGAGGTGCTCGGCAACTATAAGAAGTACTACGTCATCGACGGCAAGGAGACCTCGCCCGAGAAGCTCTGCGAGCGTCTGGGCTTTACGACGCAGCAGCTCTGGAGCCGCATCGGCGATCTTTCGGGCGGCCAGCGCCGTCGCCTGTCGCTGTTGCTGACGATTCTGGACGAGCCCAACGTGCTTATCCTGGACGAGCCCGGTAACGACCTGGATACCGACATGCTCGCGATTGTCGAGGACCTGCTCGACGGCTGGCCCGGCACGCTGATTCTGGTGACGCACGACCGCTTCTTGATGGAGCGCGTGACCGACCAACAGTGGGCGCTGCTCGACGGTCACCTGACGCATATGCCCGGCGGCGTCGACCAGTACCTGCGCCTGTGCAACGCCACCGCTGAGGGCGAGCCCGTGGGCGCGCCGAGTGCCAAGACCGGCACGTTTGACACCGGTGCCGCGGCGGCTGCGGCCGAAAAGCCCAAGTCGAGTGGCCAGCCCAATGGCCTTTCCAACGCCGAACGCCAGAAGCTCCGCCGCGAGGTGAGTTCGCTCGAGCGCAAGATGGAGACGCAGCGCACCCGCGTTGAGGAGGCCGAGGCAGCAATGGCCCAAGTCGATCCCACCAACTACACGGCGCTCGGCGAGCAGCAGGCAAAGATCGACGAGGCTCACGCTGCCATGGACGAGCTGGAGATGGCGTGGCTCGAGGCGAGCGAAAAGCTCGAGGGCGAGGAGTAGGCGAGAATGATCAAAGCCGCGTTTTTCGATATCGACGGCACGCTGCTGAGCTTTAAGACCCACCGGATTCCGGCGTCGGCGCAGCAGGTGCTCGACAGCTTTCACGAGCAGGGGATCGCATGCGTGATCGCCACGGGCCGTCCGACCTACCAGATGCCGGACTGGCTGTTCGACCTGGGCTGGGATGCGTACATTACGCTTTCGGGCCAGCACTGCTTTGATGCCGAGGGGGTTTACCGCAGCTGCCCGATCGATTCGGACGACGTCGCGGTGATTGTGGACCAGGTGGCGCAGGGGCGCTACGACTCGCTGTGCATGCAGGGCGAGAACTCGTTTGTGAACCGCCTGTCCGAGCGCGTGGTGACGGCTGGCAGCAACGCTGGGATTGTCTACCATGAGGAGCCGTTTGAGCACGCCTTTGACGCGCCGGTCTATCAGTTCTGCGCCTTTGTGGACCCGGTCGACGAGCATATCGTGACCGACGCCGTGTCGCATTCGCTCACCACGCGCTGGTGCGACCTGTTCTGCGACATTATTCCCGCTAACGGCGGCAAGGACCTGGGCGTGGCGGCGACGCTCGAGCGCCTGGGCATCGACGCGAGCGAGGCGATTGCCTTTGGCGACGGCGAGAACGACCTGTCGATGTTTTCCGCCGTGGGCACGAGCGTGGCCATGGGCAACGCGCAGGACACGGTGAAAGCTGCAGCGACCTATGTGACGACAGCCGTGGACGACGATGGCATCTACAACGCCGCGAAGCACTTTGGACTGTTATAGCTGCGGCTCGGCACCTGGGGACGTTCCTTTTCTGCCGGCACCTGGGGACACTTCTTGCGGCGCGTCCCCATTTTGTTTTCATCCCGCACGTTTTGTGAAACACGGCTAACTTTTAGGCAAAGTAGTAAGACATGGGAAACTTTTGCAGTAAAGTAAGCGGTGGAAAGTATCCAAAGGCTAACTAGCAATCATCGCGAAAGGCGGCCCATGGCCCTACGTGAATCCGGAGAAGACTATCTCGAATCGATCTACGTTCTGTCGGAACGTCAGGGCATCGTGCGCTCGATCGACGTTGCGGAGTACCTCGGCGTAACCAAGGCGAGCGTTTCCAAGGCCATGGCGACGCTGGAAAGCAACGGCTATGTCGAAATGGGCAAACGAGATGTTCATCTGACAGAGCGCGGTCTGGAGGTCGCGCGCCAAATGTGGGAGCGCCACTGCTTTTTCGTGGGGCTTTTGGAGGATGCAGGCGTATCGGCCGAGGTGGCGTCGCAAGAGGGCTGCCACATGGAGCACTGCCTGAGCGAGGAAAGCTTTGAGAAGCTAAGATCGATGCTGGGGCGGGACGGTGCTTCGGCGCCAACAATGACCGACAAGCACTCCCGCAGCGGCGCGCCTCCCGCGCCGGAACGGTGCGG
>CABUMZ010000094.1 GCA_902492825.1 uncultured Collinsella sp. | reverse complement strand
CCAGCCGGGACCACCTTACCCGCGACGGGCGACAACGGTGCGATGGCAGCCGCCCTGAGTGTTGCCGGTGGTGTAGTTGCGGCAGTTGGTATTTCCGCAACAAGGCGTCGCAACCGCTAGCCAGCATTTCGTACCCCGCAGACAAAGCTCTATCCCCGCTCCGATGAGCTTTACTCACCGAGAAGTTTCTTCCCCACGGAAATAAGTTTCTTTCCAACGGCCGCCTTCACGCCAATCATTACAACCACGTGGGCAGTGCGGGCTTCGAGATCCGCAGCGAGGATGTCCCCCGATGCCCGCACTGCGGCTGGCAGCTTGTGCCATGGGTGCGAGACGACACGTTTTTGCTGGGCACGGTATGGCGCGAGAGTCTCGAACGATACGAGCGTTTCATGCGCGGGCGCGGAGCTGGCCGCGTGCTGTTGCTGGAGCTCGGCGTGGGCGAGATGACCCCCGGCATCATCACGCTCCCGTTCTGGAGCATGACCGCAAAGCTGCCGGATGCGCACCTGCTGAGCGTAAACATCTCGGGCGACTCGGCCCCGTTGCAGCTCGGAAACAAGGCGGAGGCGATCCAGGCAGACTTGGGTGCCTTGCTCTCGGCGGCGCGGGCCGACGACTAGTAGCGCGGCGAGGCGTCTTGCCGCAAACCGTCCTCGCTAAATGCATGACCGTTAATAAGTAAAAAGCAAGGTGCGTCTTATTTCAAATACTCCTCAAAGAACGCTTTCAGCTTTCCAAACGGAATGACGTCCATCTGATCGTAGAGGTCGGTGTGACTGGCACCGGGGATAATGAGCAATTCCTTGTTGTCCCCCGTCAGCTTGCTGTACGCGGTTTCGCTGAAATAGCGGGAGTGCGCCTTCTCGCCATGCACCAGCAGCACGGCGGAGCGGATCTCGCCGGCGTACTGCAAGATCGGCATATTCAAAAACGACAGCGAAGACGTCACATTCCAACCGCCATTGGAGCCCAGGCTGCGGGGATGGTAGCCTCGCGGAGTCTTGTAGTAGGCGTAATAGTCCGCCACAAACTGCGGCGCGTCATCGGGCAGCTGATCGACCACGCCGCCCGCCAGCGCGTAGCTGTCATTTTTATAGTCCTCGGTGCGCTGCGCGTTCAGCGCTTTCCGCTTTTCGAAGCGCGCCTGCTCGGAATCCTCGGCGTCAAAGTAGCCGTTTGCGGTCACGCGGGTCATATCGTACATGGTCATAGCCGCGGTAGCTTTGATACGGGTGTCGATGGCTGCGGCATTGATTGCCATGCCGCCCCAACCGCAGATGCCGATGATACCGATGCGCTCCGGGTCAACGCTATTCTGCACAGAGAGGAAATCCACCGCTGCGCAGAAATCCTCGGTGTTGATGTCCGGCGATGCCACATAGCGGGGCGCACCACCGCTCTCGCCGGTATAGGACGGGTCGAAGGCAATCGCGAAAAAGCCCAGCTCCGCCATTTTCTGCGCATAAAGGCCGGACGTTTGCTCCTTCACCGCGCCAAACGGACCGCTGACGGCGATGGCAGGCAGCTTGCCCTCCACGTTCTTTGGCACGTAGACGTCGGCCGCCAGCGTGATGCCGTATCGGTTGTGAAAAGTCGCCTTGCTGTGCTCAACCTTGTCACTTTTGGGGAACACCTTGTCCCATTCCTGCGTCAGTTTCAACTGCTCCATGCCTAAGCCTCCTTGTCGGTCGCTTTAAGGTATTGCTCGTCGACCACGGGCTCCAACCACTCGTTGCAGGCCTCCTCGCCCGGAACTTCCACCGCGAGATGGGAGAACCAGCTGTCGGGCGCCGCACCGTGCCAGTGCTTTACGCCCGCGGGAATATTTACCACGTCGCCAGGGCGCAGCTCCTGTGCCGGTTTGCCCCATTCCTGGTAAAGCCCTCGGCCAGCCACGCAGACGAGGATCTGTCCGCCACCGCTTTTGGCGTGATGGATGTGCCAGTTGTTGCGGCAGCCGGGCTCGAACGTCACGTTGTAGACGCCGACCTGCTCGGTGGAAAGGGGCGCGAGGTAGCTTTGCCCAATAAAGTACTCCGCAAATGCGTCGTTGGGGGCACCGATGGGAAAGGCCATCTCGTTTTGGTGTCGGGCCTTTGCGTCGGCGCCGTCGTCTTCGTCCGCCCAGACCTCCTTCGCCATGCGAAAGGCCGCCCACGCCTTGGACCATCCCGCGTAAAACGCCGCATGCGTAAGGATTTCCGCTATCTCAGCCCTGGTCACCCCGTTGCTCTTTGCGGACATCAGATGATATTGGAACGAAGAGTCCGTCAGCCCCTGCGCCATTAGGGCCACCACCGTCACCACGCTGCGGTCTCGAAGGGAAAGCCCGTCTTCTCGGCTCCACACCTCGCCGAACAGCACATCGTCATTGAGCTGAGCGAATTTGGGGGCAAAATCCCCCAGGGCGTCTCTGCCCGCCGCCTGTTTAATTGCCATGATCGATTTCCTCCTATCGATGGTTCTGGACACGAATCTGTTTACGCATGGCCAAGTGGCCCGCCTAGATTCCCATGCCCATTCGTCGCGCCTGCTCAAGAGCAGGGTGCCCAGCGATTTCGCCCACGCCGTTCACGCCGCCGGCGAAAACCGTTTTGCCCATTACGGACCACCCCTTGCGCTACCGATTTGTATTGACGAGAATGAAGGTAATACCTAAACCTAACTTTAGGTCAAGGAATGAATTCGAGATTTATTCGGAGGGGCCATGTACACAATCGGACAGGTGGCGGAAATGTTCGGCTTGCCCGCCTCAACGCTGCGGTATTACGACAAGCAGGGATTGTTCCCGGGGCTGGAGCGGACGTCCGGCATTCGCCAATTTGGCGATACGGAACTCGAGGCGCTTCGGGTCATCGAATGTCTGAAGAAAGCGGGGATGGAGATCAAGGACATCCGTCTGTTCATGGAATGGTGTGCGGAGGGCCCGTCCACTTACCCCCAGCGCAAGGCCATGTTCGAGGAGCGTAAGGCCCATATGGAGTCGGAGATCGAGAGCATGAACCGCGCGCTGGACATGTTGAAGTTCAAATGCTGGTACTACGGGCAGCTGAATCAGGGCAACAGCGAGGCTGAGCTGAAGGCACTGATTCCCGACGGCTTGCCAGAAGGAATCAAAGAGGCCTACGAAAACGCTCACGCTCGATAGTGCCGTCCGATGCTCAAGGGAGTTCGTCAAGGAGTTCTTTTTCGGGTAGCAATGCAAAAAGAAGGCCTCCGAACCAGAAGGTTCGGAGGCCTTTATTCCTGCCACTTTGCTGGTAACACAGTTCAGCGGCGATGCCGAAACGATCGACAATCCTCTTTGACGCTTGTTTAGCGAAATGGGAAGCGCATGGCAGCCATCCAGCGAGCCCTGGGGTATCCGGGCAGAAAGGGCCTGTTGGCGAAATGGATCAACCGCTACATCCGCTGGTACAACGAGAAGAGGCTGAAGCGATCGCTCGGGGGATGAGCCCGTTGCAATACAGACGCAGCCTGGGCTTTGTCGCATAATTGTCAGGTACGGAAAAACCGACCCATCTCCGTTTGATATTGTTCTGAACGGCCTCGATTACACGGATTGCATCCCGATGCAGGATGCTTCCTTTCCCACTGGGGCAAAAGATCACTTGTCCAGCGGCTCCATGATTTCTAATATGATTCCATCTGGATCCCGAAAGTAGAAGGCTTTGCTCCGGCCAAAGCCATCCTGCCGAAAATCAAATTCCTGGGGAGCGGAGAAACACTCCACGCCCTGCTCCGCCAGTTTTTGATAGACCGCATCTGCATCCTCTGCATAGAAGCAAAGTTCTGATATGGAAGTTGTGAAAAGATCCATGGGCTTGCGGTGAATTTCATCCTCCACAAACTGGATCAGTTCCACCGGCGGCATATGCAGCTGATCCGAGCCGTTCAGATAAGCAACCCGTGCCTTGCAGTTTTCTCGCCGGAACATTGCCTCCGTCTCTTTTCCCTCCATCAGGAGCTCCCCCTGATACTGAAGGCCCAGCACATCCCGATAAAACGCCACGGAACGGTCCAGGTCACTGACCGTCAATCCCACATGGTAGATCTGTCGAATCATGAGCTCCTCCTCGTTAGTTGCTTTCTGCTGGTTTAATGAGGGCATGGAACAGAAAAGCGAGTCCATTTATTGAGATAATGTGGCCGATTCCGGCAAGCCCTCCGATCATATGGTCCATAAAGCTACCCATCGGAAGTGCTTCGGCAAGAATAACGAAAACACCAGGTCAAACGCCCCTATGGGTACCGAGAGGCTCAACTGAGTATTAAATGGGTACCAAACGTCAATATAATCTTTACTGAATTAAAACCAAATATCAAGGCTAGCTGCGCGGATAATTGCTCATAAAGGGACGCTCCCTGAAAAATTGATACCCTGATATCCAGCGTTGTCCCAACTCATGGCAACCATGAGCTCAGACGGCTTGCTGCAGAAAATCGATACGATACAAAAAGAGAAATACCCCGTGATACCACAGGGCACTTCTAACAACTAACACTCTTTTAAATGGAATTATTCCCACTCGTTGGCGCCGGTTCTGACGTCCTGTCACTCCAGTTGCATCCAGTTTTCGGTGCCGTCTCGAGCCGAGTGCCGCCAGGTAACGCCATGTCGTGCTTCGTCGGCCTCGGGGACATAAGCTGGGACAACTTCAAAACCTTTTTTCAAACTCAGAACGTTGAGTTTTTGTTTTTGTCCCAAAGGCCACGATTGGCCGCCTTTGGAGGCTCGATAGCGCCGAAAACGCTCGTTTTGAAACTCAGCCGCTCTTTAGCCTGAAAGCCGTCAGCTGCAATCGCAAGCGAATCAACGCAGGTGGCTTGCGCACCATTCGCAAAACCCCAGGTCGCAGACTTTCGCCATCGGTGGGCAAAGTGAGCAGTCTCGGGTGGTTTGCCCATGAGTTAGCGAACGAGCCTTGAGATTCCGCTGACGTCCGGAAACGCTTCGAGCTCCCTTGAATTTTCAGACAGTACATGATATATGGCAATTGGTTTTCCGTTAGGAAGGCTTCCAAGTGCCGGGGACGTTTTCCCCGGCTTTTTTCTTATCCGGGAAAACTCCGCTATATCCCTACGCAGTGTTCAGAACCCCTGCTCACCGAGCAGCACCGCGCGAGGTCCAGCACGAGTACGCCTTCCCGGGTACAGGGCTCATGCCCTATGCGGGAGATGAGGACCTTCGGGAACACGTCCCCGATGGGCAGAAGCGACGCGAGCTCCCCCTCAAGCATCAAGTTGATGCTCATATCGCCTCTCACATACGCTCTCCTTCCCGGTTTCGAAACTCGAATTGATTTAAAGTTTCGAAATCGGGAAGGCAATATACAAAAGGATGTGTCGAGGGACGAATCCCAGCCACGTCATGTCGGCAGCGATGAAGGGCGCATTCGCGCGTGCTACAATGCGGCCATCAGAGATGAAAACGCAGTCCCCGTCGGGTAGTCGTGGGCGTGCGGGAGTCCGCATCAGTAACCTGCCTCCTTGGTTGTCCCTTCTCTGCATGGTCATCTACATAAAGGAGGAGCCAACCATGCAGATCAGCGTGTCGTCCACCCTGACCGTATATCACGACGGCCAATTTTGGGTCGGGCTGGCGGAGCACGTCGAGGACGGCAGGTACGGCGTCGCCCGCATCGTCTTCGGCGCAGAACCATCCAATGAGAAAATCCTGCAATTCGTTACAAGCGAATGGGAGAAGCTCTCGTTCTTCGGCGACAAGGTCACTGAAACAAGCAAGCCCGCGAAGAACCCCAAGCGGCGCGCCCGTGAGACGGCGAAAGCCCTTAAGCGGCCGGCAGTGAGCACCAAGGCACAACAGGCGCTCGCGGCACAGCGGGAAGCAATGAAGCGGGAGTCGGCTCAAGCAAGAAGCCAGCGTCGCGCGGACGAGGCGGAGGTGCGCTTCGAGCAGCGAAAGCTGAAGCGCAAGCAGAAGCATCGTGGGCATTGATCGCCATTTGCAGCAAGGTAAACCATATACAGCAGCGGCGCCAGTTCCACTTGAAGCCGACGCCGCGTAGACGCTGATGGTGACGGCTATGCACGGGCACGGGCGCGCCACCGCACTTCACAGCTTGTTTCTCAAGTATTTGGGACGCACACGCGGCGTTCAAAAATGCGGAGCGACTCCGCATGGCTCGAGACTGAGCCGAGGTGCCCTACTTCTCGCCCTCCAGCAGGCCCACGATGCGGTCGATGTCGACGGCGAAGTGGGGCCTTCCCTCGCGCTCGTAGCGGTCGAGGTACGCCTGGCACTCGGAGACAATGCGCTTGGTGTTGCCGTCGATGATGCGCTGGAGTGTCTCGTAGTAGGCCGAGCCCTCGGTCCTGAAGCGGCGCTGGTAGGCCTTGGTTCTGGGGAACATCTTGATGTAGTGGATGCCGTGGCGGCAGCCGGGGCGCGTCGTGGGGCGGGGTGGCAACGCAAAGTACTGGTCTTTGGGCACGTTAGGGGCGATGTTGGAACGCAGCGGCACGGCGAAGTCCCTGCGCTTTCCGTGGAAACGCAGCCTCACCACCACGATGCGGGGGCGGTCGCGCTTAAGCATGAGCTCGCGGTCGCCATCGACGAGGTCGAAGAAGTCCTGGGGGATGGATACGATCTTCATCGGCTACGCCCCCTTCATACGAAGCGGGGCCCGCATCGCTGCAGGCCCCTACAGGTGGGCGATATTCTACGCCTTGCGGCACCCCGTCGCCCACGGAGGTTAAACGTACACGTAAGCCGTACTCTGAAAGCCGCGGCTTCCGGCAAGTAGCTTATACCACGAAAGATCGCTTTCAATGCGCATGGCTCGCAAAATAACACTCGCCGGGCCGTCACCCCTGATCTTCTCGACCGTCTCCTCCGGGTACTTATTGCGTGCCGCGGGCACCTCCGTCCTTGTTATCGCGATAAACATACCATGAGTGGCGTACGGGTCGAGAAGGGCTGGCGCCAAAAGAGCCCAACGGCCGTTACGGCTTCGTTAGAAACGCGCCCCATCATGGATGGTGAACCCGAAAGGTAAGGCGCGCGGGCACGGTGGCTCGGCCCGCGCGCCCGGAAGAGAAAGGATAAACCCATGGGTTACATGCTCGAGACGCGCGGGCTCACCAAGCGCTTCGGCCGCGGCGACCAGGCGCAGGACGCCGTGGCCGACGTGAGCCTTCATATCCGCGAGGGCGAGGTGTACGGGCTGCTCGGTCCCAACGGAGCCGGCAAGTCGACAACGCTCAAGATGATCTGCGGAATGCTGCGGCCGACGGCCGGGGAGATCCTCTTTGCCGGGCACGCCTGGCGCCGCGAGGACCTCTACGCAATCGGCAGCCTCATCGAGGAGGCGCCGCTCTACCCCAACCTCACCGCGCGCGAGAACCTGCGCGTGCGCACCACGCTGCTGGGCCTTCCCGAGAGCCGCATAGATGAGGTGCTCGCCGCCGTGGACCTCGCGGACACCGGGAAGAAGCGCGCCGGGCGCTTCTCGATGGGCATGCGGCAGCGCCTGGGGCTCGCGCTGGCGCTGATCGCCCGGCCACGCCTGCTCGTGCTCGACGAGCCCACCAACGGCCTCGATCCCA
>CABUMZ010000093.1 GCA_902492825.1 uncultured Collinsella sp. | reverse complement strand
ATCGTGGTACGCGATGAGGCCAATCTTCGTTGGCTCACGGGCGTGAAGGGCGTCTTCGACTACACCTTCGAGTTCCCGCACGCGGCGTTTATTACGGCTGACCAGTGCCTGTTCCATACCGACTCGCGCTACCTCAACAGCTTTGAGGAGAACACGCCCGCCGGCAGCCCCTGGGTCTACGACATGGACGAGGGCACCATCCCCGGTTGGGTCGCCGGCAAGATCGCGGCCAACAAGTGCCGCGTCTGCGCTGTCGAGGACGAGATGCAAATCAACTTCTACCAGGGTATTCAGCGTGGTCTGGAGGACCGTTCCGTCGCCTGCATGTTGCCGCTGATGCATGACGACATTCGCAAGATGCGCGCCATCAAGGACGCCGAGGAGATCGAGCTCATGCGCCATGCGCAGTCGATCACCGATGCCGCCTTCCAGCATATGCTCGGCTTTATTAAGCCCGGTATGACCGAGAAGCAGGTTCGCAACGAGCTCGAGAACTTTATGTTCGCCAACGGCGCCGACAGCCTGGCCTTCGGCTCCATTGTGGCGAGCGGCCCCAACACCGCCAACCCGCATGCCGTACCGAGTGACCGTGTCATCGAGAAGGGCGACTTCGTCCTCATGGATTACGGCGCGGGCTACTGCGATTATCGTTCCGACATGACACGCACCTACCCAGGAGCAGCTTGACCTGTACGCGCTCGTGCGCCGTACGCACGAGGAGTGCGTCGCTGCCATCCATCCGGGCGTCGAGGGCAACGACATTTTTAAGCTTTCCAAGAAGATCATCGGCGATGCCGGTTATGGCGATTACTACAACCATGGCCTGGGCCACGGCGTTGGTATCGACATCCACGAGCTGCCCAACTTCAACCGCAGCAAGAACAGCATCGAGGTCGGCTCGGTTATCACCATGGAGCCCGGCGTGTATCTGCCCGGTGTGGGTGGCGTGCGTCTGGAGGACTACGGCGTGGTCACCGAGAACGGCTACGAGCCCTTCACCAAGACCCCGCACGACCTGCACGTCATCGATTGCTAGCCCATTTCGATAGATTTTTGGGGCGGGGCGTCCGGAGCAATTCGGGCGCCCCGCGTTCTCTTTTTATGCGCTCGCTGCAGGCGCCGTCTGCAAGTGTATAATTTCGGTCGTATGTAATTTGGACGCTTGTGCGTTCTGCCCATAACAAGAAAGGTCGCTATGCCTACCATTTCTACCGCCGACTTCAAGAACGGCCTCGGTCTCCGCATTAAGGACAAGGTCTACACCATCGTCGAGTTCCAGCATGTCAAGCCGGGCAAGGGCGGCGCGTTTGTGCGCTACAAGACCCGCGACATCAAGAGCGGCCGCGTCGTCGAGAACACCTGCAACGCCGGCACCAAGTTCGAGAGCGTCATGCTCACCACCCGTGAGTTCCAGTACCTCTACAACGATGGCGCCGACTACATCTTCATGGACAACGAGACCTATGAGCAGGTTCCCGTTCCCGAGGACATGGTGGGCGAGAACTCCAAGTGGCTGCGCGAGAACGACATTTGCCAGCTGCTCTTCGCCGACGATGAGCTCATGGGCGTGACCCCGCCGATGTTTATCGAGACCACCATCGTCCAGACCGACCCGGGCTTTAAGGGCGACACCGTCCAGGGTTCCACCAAGCCGGCCACGATTGACACCGGCGCTGTCATCCAGGTCCCCATGTACCTCAACGAGGGCGAGGTCATCAAGGTTGACACCCGCGACGGCAAGTTCGTCTCCCGCGTCTAGCAACCAACTCTTCTAGGAGGACTCATGCCCCAGGAAATCAAGATTGACGGCATCGGCATTTCGCCCGATGTTTTGACCGCCATCGTCTCGCGCGCCGTGTCGGATGTCGAGGGCATCGCCTCCGTTGGCGTCAAGGATCTTGCCACCAACCTTGTCTCCATGATGCTCTCGTCCAAGGCCCCTGCTTCCGAGCCGGCGGTCGAGGCCGAGGTCGTCGGCGACAAGCTCGCACTCACCGTGCGTGTCGTGGTGTTCTTTGGCTATCCGTTCAAGAAGCTCGCCGAGGCCGTTCGCGCCGCCGTGGTCGCTGCCATCGATGCTCAGGTGGGCGTCGAGGTCGAGCGCGTTGACGTTTGCATTGACGGCCTCGTTTTCCCCAAGGAGTAACCTTTGAGCCTTAAGGTTTATCGCGGGCGCACGCTTGCCCGCAGTCAGGCGCTGCAGCTGCTGTTCCAGGCCGAGGCCACGGACAGCCCGCTCGAGCGCGTCCTCGAGGGCGATTTCCTGATCTCGAAGGGTCCCCTCGACCCCTATGCGCTGGAGCTTTGCCGCGGTGCCTACGAGCATATCGATCGTATCGACTGCGCTCTGCGCGCCGTCGCCAAGAACTGGGATCTTATGCGCATGCCCGGCGCCGACCGCAACTTGCTGCGTATCGCCGTTTACGAGATGCGCTTCCTCACCGACGAAGAGGTCTCGGACGCCATCGTCATCAACGAGGCTGTCGAGCTTGCCAAGGCCTATGGCACCGACCAGTCTGCGTCTTTCGTCAACGGCGTGCTGGGCAAGATCGCTCGTAGCGAGGAGCTGCCGGGTGAGGACCTGTACCAGGAGCTGCTGGCCGAAGATCGCGCTCGCGAGGAGGCCCAAGCCGTCGAGGCTGCCGCCAAGGTTGCGGTTGCTCAGGCTGAGGCTGGCGTGCTGGCCGAGGATGCGGACGCCGCCGAGGCTGTTGTCGACTCCGTCGAGGAGTAGTCATGCCAGAGGGTTCTGTCCGTAACTTTGATGAGATCTCGGACCGTCTGGATCAGATCATCGCTACCGTTCGCTCCAAGGATACCTCCTTGGAGCGTTCGCTCGATTTGTTTGACGAAGCGATTGAGCTGGGCTCCCGCGCGGTCGATATGGTCGACAAGTTTGAGTTGACACCGCGTGAGGCCGACAAGCTCGAGCAGGAATACGATGAGGATGCGGCAAACGAATCCCAGGATAGCTAGGCCGCATCTCCGGATACGAATGGTTGATGGCATTCATGAAACGCGTGCGTCTTGATGACGAACTGATTTCACAGGGCATCTGCGCCGATCGCGCGGATGCCCTTCGCACTCTTATGGCGGGCTTGGTCTCGAGTGGGGGCGAGCGTTTGACTTCGCCGGGCCTTAAGGTAATCCCGGGCCTGCCGCTGCACGTTAAGGGGCGCATTCCCTATGTTGGCCGCGGCGGTCTTAAGCTCGAAGGCGCGCTTGATGCGTTTGGCATCAATCCGACGGGCCTTGCCTGTCTGGATGTGGGCTGCTCTACCGGCGGTTTTACCGATTGCCTGCTCAAGCGCGGAGCTGCGACCGTTGTCTCTGTGGACGTGGGTCGCGCCCAGTTCGATTGGTCGTTGCGTCAGGACGATCGCGTGACGCTGCATGAGCGCACAAACGTGACGCAGCTGCCTGAGCTAGGCTATGTCGGCGCCATCGACCTGGCTGTGTGTGATGTCTCGTTTACCAGCATCGCGAACATTATCGATGCGGTACTGGCGTGCCTGGCTCCTACGGGTGCATTCTGCACGCTCGTAAAGCCGCAGTTTGAGGCTCCGGCGGCGCTGGTGGGCGAGGGCGGCATTGTGACCGATCCCGCCGTGCGCCGCGATACACTCGTGGCGGCGGTTGAACTCTTTGCTGCCAAGGGCCTCTTCCCGGTCGATGTGTGCGTGTCACCCATTCATGGTGCAAAGGGCAACGTTGAGTTTTTCCTGTACGGCACGAGATTTGAATCTGGCGACCGCACGCAAGACGAGCTGCAATCCCAGGTATCGGTTATGAGCGAGAAAGCTGCAATGCTATGAAGGTCTTTCTGGTTCCCAATTATTACAAGCAAGAGGCGGTCGAGAGCGGCCTGATGCTCGAGCTTTGGCTGACGCGCCAGGGCTATGAGGTGGCATGGGCTGCCGATCAGCGATCCAAGATTCAGAGCACGCCTGATATTGACGGCTCCGATCTGGTCATTACGCTCGGCGGCGACGGTACGTTGCTGCGCGCTGCCCGCATCCTCAACCATCGCGAGATTCCTATCCTCGGTCTTTCCTATGGTCACCTGGGCTTTTTGACGGCTGCGAGTCCCGAGGAGCGCGACATTCTGCAGGTCGTGAGCGACGCCCTGTCCGGCGAGCTGCATGTGAGCCGTCGCGCTACCATCGCCGCGGATATCGTGTCCGTGCGCGAAGACGGTACGAAGGATGTCGTGCGCACCTTCGCCCTCAACGACATGGCGCTTACCCGCGGTCCGCTGTCCGATATGGTCGAGTTCGACATCACGGTGTCCGGCCATCATATCGACCGCCTACGCGGTGACGGTGTCGTCGTTTCGACGGCGACTGGTTCTACGGGTTACGCGCTCAGTGCCGGTGGCCCCATCGTGAGCCCCGACTATACGGGCATGGTCTGCGTACCCATTGCGCCGCACACCATTCAGGCCCGTGCCTTCTTGACTTCGCCGAGTGATGTCGTCGAAATCTTTATGTCCGATGACCGTCCGAGCGTTCCGGCGATCGCTATCGATGGACAGTTTATTACCTGTGATGGCACCGTTGAGAGCGTGGCGGTGCGTCGTGGGCCCGGTGATGTGCTGCTGCTGGATTACGGCCCCGAGAGCTTCTATAACTCGGTGAGCCGCGTATTCTACGGAGTCCGTCATGATCGATGAGCTGCAGGTTTCTAACATTGCACTCATTCGCGAGGCGACGCTGGTGCCGAGTGCCGGCCTGACTGTCCTGACCGGTGAGACCGGCGCCGGCAAGACTGCGCTGCTCTCGGCGCTCAAGCTTATTTTGGGCGAGCGGGCGGATTCGTCGACGGTGCGCGAGGGCGAGGCGCTGGCGAGCGTCGAGGCGCGCCTGTTTGACGGGCCGCACGACACGGAGGGGTTCACCGTACAGCGCAGCCTTTCTGCCGAGGGCCGCAGCCGCGTGAAGATTGACGGCCGCATCGCCAGTGTGCGCGAGCTTTCGGAGCGCGTTGGTGTGATGATGGATCTGTGCGGCCAGCACGAGCACCAGCGCTTGCTCGATCCGGCGCATCACGTTGCGATGGTCGATGTCTGGGCGGGGCGCTCTGCGCTCGAGGCGCTGGATGCGTACCGTGCCTGCTTTAAAGCATCGCGCGCTGCCGCCAAGGAGGTTCGACGTGTCGAAGAGGCCTCACGTGCGCGGGGGAGTCGCGTCGAGGAGGCGCGCTTTGCGCTCGAGCGCATCGGCGAGGTCGACCCCAAACCGGGCGAGTATGAGGAACTCGAGGAACTGCTGCCGCGCTCCGAACATGCCGAGGTACTGGTTGCCACAGCTAACGATGCCCATGCATCGCTTGCCTCCGAAGGGGGAGCGCTCGACGCCGTGAACAGCGCCGTGGCAGAACTTTCCCGAATGGCTACCGTCGATCGCAAACTGGGCGACATTGCCGATGCGCTTTCGGATGCCTGTATCTCCCTTGAGGATTGCGCGAACGAGCTTCGTACCTATCGCGATGGCGTCGCCTTCGACCCGCGCGAGCTCGCACGCATGCGTGAGCGATATTCCGACCTCAAGGGCCTGTTGCGTCAGTGGGGTCCCACCATGGACGATGTTTTTGCCATGCGCGATCGCTCGCAAGAGCTGCTGTCCCTGGTCGATGATGGCGATGAGCAGATCAAAAAGGCGCGTGAGGCACTCGGGAGCGCCGAGCGCGAGTTGTTTGCCGCTGCCAAGGCACTTAAGCGCGCACGCAATACGGCGGCCCCGCGCTTCTGCCACGAGGTTGGCCGCCAGATGGCGCGCTTGGAGATGGGTAGTGCCGAGCTCGTCTGGGAGTCGCGCGATCTTCCCCGTGCTGAGTGGACGCCCGTTGGTCCTTCGAGCTACGAGCTGCTATACCGCAGCGGTGCCGGCTTGACGCCACGTCCCCTGCGCCGCATTGCGTCGGGCGGCGAACTCAGCCGCGTCATGTTGGCAAGCAAAGTTGTCCTCGGTAACGCGGACGGTGTCGATACGCTGGTGTTTGACGAGGTCGATGCCGGTGTCGGTGGCTCCACGGCGCGTGCGCTCGCGGGCGTGCTGGCAGATCTCGCCGCTACGCATCAGGTGATTGTCGTAACCCACTTGGCGCAGGTCGCCGTCATGGCCGACAAGCATTATGTTGTCAGCAAGGAACCAGGCGATGTTCCCCAGACGCATTTGGACGAGGTAACCGGCGAAGCGCGTACCGCCGAGATCGCCCGCATGTTGAGCGGCGATCAGTCCGGGGCAAGCTTGGCCCACGCGAAGCAGATGCTCGAAGAAGCTCGAGGTTAGGTCGTATCAGCGGTGTTGGTGGGACAAAATAGACTGAAATTTATGTCCCACCACGCGTTTTACTCAATGAGCTCCTCGTAGTAGCTGATATGCTCGCGAGCGTCTTCAATTTCGGGCAGCAGGAAGTTGTAGATGACTTCGATGATCATCGTGGCGCTGATCTTAGAGAACGCAAAGTCGCCCGTCGTCAGCAGCGCTTCGTGGTTGACGGTATTAAAAGTGTAGTCTGCCAGACGCGCGAGCGGGGATTTGCTGTCGCTGCTGATGACGACTACGGTTGCGCCGCGGTCGCGAGCCGCTTTTGCCATGCGATTCAGTCGGCGCGATTTGCCGGAGTTTGAGATTAGCACGATGACGTCACCCGGGCGCAACGTGAGCGCAAAGCCGATTGATGTCTCGCTGATGGTGCTTGCCATGCAACGAAGGCCCAGCTGCGAGAACTTGAACGTCGCGTCGAGCGCGACGGCGTTGGTGTTGCCTACGGCCGCAAACTCAATAACGCCTGCATTCTTTAACGCGTGCACAACGGCCGCCAGCGTATCGTGGTCGATCCCGTCGATGGTCGCATTAAGCTCGCTCACCTTGGCAGCCAGGATGTTCTTGAGGCTCTGCTTCATATTGTCGAGCGAGACCTCGTCAGTCAGGCCCTCGTTACGCTGGCTTTCCAAATCCCTCGCCAACGAAAACTGAAAGCTGCGGAAGCTACCAAAGCCCAGCTTGCGGCAGAAACGCGAAACGGTCGCCTCGGACGTGGCGGCAGCGCGCGAGAGCTGAGCGGCCGTGAGGCGTGGCGCTTCGGACTGGTGCTCCAATATATAGTCGACAATGCGCTGCTCGGACTCGCTGTATCCCTGATGGGTACTAATGAGGGAAAGTGCGCTCTTGCTACTATCGGTCATGGATGGCTCCTGGTTGGCATGAAAATCTAACTTGATTTGCAATGCCATAGTATACGGGCATTTTCAATTACAAGATACACCTTGCCGTTTCAGGTGTTGATGGTAAACTTTCACCTACCGTTTACGGTTATGAAAGAACCTTTCACCGGAGAATTGCACCTTATCTCTTCTCACGCGGACGGTAGGTTGGTATCTTTCAGTTGTGGAAAAACGCGCATCGAAGCGCGTGTAGGGGAGCGCCTGCGGGCGCTGTACTTAAGAAGGAGGGACACATGGCTAAGTTTGACATCATCGCCGCGACCGGTTGCCCGACCGGCATTGCGCACACCTTCATGGCGAAGGAGGCGCTGGAGAAGGCAGCTGCCGAGCGCGGTCTGACCATTAAGGTCGAGACTCATGGCCAGGTCGGTGTCGAGAACGAGCTCACCAAGAGTGAGATCGCTGGTGCCAAGGCCGTCGTCGTCGCAGCCGACAAGGATGTCCAGGCTGAGCGTTTCGCCGGCAAGCCCATGGTTTCCGTTGGTGTTTCCAAGGCCCTGTCCGTTGAGGCTGCTGGTAAGCTGATCGACCGCGCGCTC
>CABUMZ010000092.1 GCA_902492825.1 uncultured Collinsella sp. | reverse complement strand
GAGGTAATGCAGTCCGGATGGACGTTCGGTTTGACTAGATGAACATCATGAACAGCTTGGCCATGACAAAGCTGATGAGTCCGCAGGCGGGGAAGGTGAAGAACCAGGTGAACATCATGTCCTTGACTACGCCGAAGTTGATGGCCGAAAGGCGCTTGACGGCGCCGACGCCCATGATGGCGCAGGTCTTGATGTGGGTGGAGGACACGGGGATACCGGTAAGGGTGGCAAGCAGCAGATTCGCGGCGCCTGCGAGGTCGGCGGAGAAGCCCTGATACTTCTCGAGCTTGACCATGCTCTGGCCGACGGACTTGATGATGCGCTCGCCGCCCACGCTGGTGCCGATGCCCATGGTGGCCGAGCACAGCAGCATGATCCAGATGGGGATGCCGGCATCGCCGACGCTCGTCTGGCCGTTGGCGAAGGCCACGCCTAAAAAGAGCACGCCGATGAACTTCTGTCCATCCTGCGCGCCGTGCATAAAGCTCATGGCCGCAGCGCTCGCGATCTGAGCGTATTTAAAGAAGACGTTTGCACGTCGCCTATTGGCGGCGGCAAACAGAATCGAGACGAGTTTGCACAGGATCCAGCCCATGACAAAGCCCAGGCCGATGGAGAGCGCCAGGCCGTAGATGACCTTCATCCACTCGTGGACGTTGACGCTGTTCGCGCCGCCGAGGGCGATAGCGGCACCGGTCAGGCCGGCGATAAGGCTGTGGCTTTGCGAGGTGGGGATGCCAAAACGCGATGCCGTGGCGCCGTAGACGACGATGGAGAACAGCGCCGCGCACAGACAGGCAAGCGCCATGGTGCTGTTTCCGCCAAAGTCGACGATATGTGAGATGGTGTTGGCGACGCTCGCGTTAAAGTGCGTCATGATGAGCACGCCCAAGAAGTTGAATGCGGCGCTCATGAGAATGGCGGCGCGGGCGGGCATGCAACGCGTAGTGACGCAGGTCGCGATGGCGTTGGGCGCGTCGGTCCATCCGTTGACGAAGATGGCGCCGAGCGCGAGAATCACGGTGACGGCAAGGACTGGGTTCGACACAATTTGGCCGAGGAAGGTTGAGAACGTTACGTCCATATATGGGCTTTCTCGAAGTTTACAGACTCGTTACAAAAACATGATAAATCGTATCACCTCCTGTGGGTTTCTTTACCGAGTTCTGATGGGAGAAGTGAATTTTTTGGCTCTAAAATTGAATATTAGCCCTGTTGACCGCGGGTATTCTTTTTGCTAACACGCCATGAGGACACGTGTGCGCGCCCCAACACCCCAAAACCACAGTCTGTTCGCTTTACAACATACAAACATGCGTTCGATAATAGAGGGCATGGAATATCGACAGACAGACGGCAAAACTCGGCGCGTGCACAAGCAGTATGTGGACGTCGTGGCTCGCATCCTCGCGGGCGGACAGGTCGTGCCGGTCACCGTCTGCTGGGTCGACGGCCGTTGTTTTACGATCGACGAAATTATCTCGACCACCGGGTTTGGCCTGATGGTCCACGGCATCCGTACGGCAACATATAAGGTGCGTTTTGGCGGGCACGCGACCGAGTTGTATCTGGAGGACCAGACGCGCGAGCGGGCGGACGGCTCGCAAGCGCACGTGATGCGTTGGTGGGTCTGGGCCTTTGATCGTACGCTTGAGGGCGAGCGCCGTAGGTAAGGACGTGCGGCATTCGGGTACAATGACAAGAATCTTGTCACCTACGGCGCTGTCGTGCGCTTTTTGAAAGGACGAAGTATGAACGATATCCAGGGCTATCAGAACGGCCCCATCGAGACCGGCGCAAGTCGCGCCAAGGAGATGTCGCCGCGCGCGTACAATCTTGCCATGTCTGCCCTCATCTTCTTGGGCTTTTGCGCCATGGGCGCCGGCGCCTACTTTACGAGCACCATGTCGTTTGCGCGCATGATGATGAGCGGTGCCGCCTTGCCGCTGGTCTTTGGCTCGTTTATTTTGACCATCGTTGGCATGGTCATGATGTCGGCCGCCGCCAGCAAACAGTCCGTGGGCCTGTCGCTCGTGGGTTACGTGATCTTTGCGAGCACCTTTGGCCTGACCGCGTCGTTTGGCCTTGCCAACTATGACCTGCCCACCATCAACACCGCTTTTATCGCCACCGCTGCAATCACCTTTGTCTTTGGCGCGCTGGGCGTGACCTTCCCCAAGTTTTTCCAGCGTGTGTATGGCATTGGTTTTGGCATCCTGCTTGCCACTATTCTGGTTGAGATCGTGCTGATGTTCATGGGCGTCTCGCAGTCCATCACCGATCTGATCGTGATCGTGGTGTTCGCTGGGTTTATTGGCTACGACACCTATGTTGCCACGACGGTGCCGCCCACGCTGCCCAACGCCGTGCTCATGGCGTCCAACCTGTTCGTGGATATTATCAACGTGTTCCTGCGTATTCTGAACATCCTCGGCCGTCGCGATTAAAGCGCGGCATTGCGACGCTTCCTGCCGGACACGGTAAAACGATATGAAAGGCGGTCCTTCGGGGCCGTCTTTTTTGTGCGCGGCGGGGTATGATGGATGGGAAAAAGCCGATAGCGGCAGCGACAGGAAAGGTGGCCACGTATGGCAGATGTCGACAACAGGAACCGTAACCGCAGGTCCAACCGAGCGGGTCAGCCCAATCCCAAGCGCGAGGCGCGTGCCAAGGCCGCCGAGCGCCATGTGGCGGCTGTGTCCGAGGCCTGCGCCAAGGACATCGAGCGTTCGCTTGCCGGCGTGCGCGAGTTCGATGGTATGCCTGCCGGTTTTGTCGCGGCGATGAAGGCCAAGGCCCAGAAGGCGGCGACTGCTGAGGAGCAGGCTGCCGAGGCTGTGGAGACTGCTGAGGCTGCCGAGGTTGAGACCACTGAGGTGGAGACTGCGGTCGAGTCCGAGGTGGCACCCGAGTTCACCGAGTCGGCTGATGAAGCCGAGTCCGCGCCCGCGGAGGATACTGCTTCGGTCCTGCCCGAGGTCACTGTACTTGATGCCTCCGCCACGCAGGCAGTCCTCGATAACGGCCGCGGCTATGCGCAGTTCTGCGATATGGCCGTGCTTGCCTTTGCCTCGTTTACCAATCCGGGTGGCGGCTATATCCAGGGCTACCTGGGCCAGGAGGCGACGCTCTGCGCCGATTCGTACCTGTACAACGTGCTCGACAAGCAGCGCAAGTGGTACGGCGAGAACCGTCGCCGCAACATCAACTGCGAGCTTTACCGCAATCGTGCACTAGTGGTGCCCGCCGTGCGCTTCGACCGCAACCACGTGCACGCATACGCCGATGTGATCGTTGCCGCCGCACCCAACTTCAAGCGTGCCCGCCAGGAGTACCGCGTGAGCGACGACGCCCTGTTGGATGCCCTGCGCGACCGCATCCGCTTTGTCCTTGCCATCTGCGATGAGCTGGGTCGCGAGAAGCTCGTGCTGGGTGCTTGGGGCTGCGACAACAACGGCTTTGACGCCGAGGCCGTGGCAGAGCTCTTCCGCGAGGAGCTCGCATCGGGCGACTTTAAGGTCAAGCAGGTGTTCTTTGCTGTGCCTTCCACGCGCTGGGATGAGGACTTCGCCAAGTTTGAGCACGTGTTGGCAAGCTTCCCCGAGCGTAACGAGGAGTCCTATGCTCAGGTTGCCGCCCGCGCCGCGGCCGCCCGTGCCGCCGAGCAGGCTCAGGCTGCCGCCGAGGACGACGAGGATGACGACGACTGGCGCAAGTACCTGTAAACGGTACGTGCCGATAGATAGGCCGAGCCGGCGGGAGGGCTGCTCCCGTCGGCTTTTTACTAAAGGAAGGACTTACGATGAAAAACGTTCTGTGCTTTGGTGACAGCAATACCTATGGCTATGATCCGGCTGGTATGCGCGATGGCACCGCGGTGCGCTATGCGCAGGATGTGCGCTGGTGCGGCGTGGCGCAGCGTGACCTGGGCGAGGGCTGGCATGTGATTGAGGAGGGGCTCAACGGCCGCACGACGGTGCGCGACGATATGTGTCATCTGGACACTAACCTCAACGGTATTCGCGCGCTTCCGATGCTGCTCGAGGCCCATAAGCCGCTGGACGCCATTGTGATCATGCTGGGCACCAACGACTGCAAGACGGTCTTTAACGTGACGGCTTCCGATATCGCCCGTGGCGCCATGGCGCTGATTCGCGCCGTCCGCGCGTTTCCGTGGACCGATGCCGCACCTTGTCCGCGCATTCTGCTGATGGCTCCTATCAAGATCAAGCCGCAGATCGCCGATGTATATATGACCGACTTTGACGAGCATTCCGTCGAGGCCTCGGAGCATTTTGGCGAGTACTATGCGCGTGTGGCCGAGCAGTTTGGCTGCGACTTTTTGAATGCCGCCGAGTTTGCCGAGCCGGGCGATATCGACTATCTGCATATGATGCCCGAAAGCCATGAGAGCCTGGGACATGCCGTGGCAGCCAAGCTCCAAGAGATGCTCGGTGAGTAGCGCGACCCCAAGCCACCGCAAAGGTACCTTTGCGGTGGCTTGATTCGTTTGTCTGTCTTGATCTGTAACAGTTGTAAGGCCGAAAACGGGCTAGATGTTACAGATTGAGATTATTTAGGTCGATATCGGTCGTTTGTCTCGATCTGTAACATCTGGGGTCGATTTTGCTGAGTTACTGTTACAGATCGAGATATATGCAGGAACCACCGCAAAGGCGCCTGTCCCCTTTGCGGTGGTTTGGGCTGCGAATCTTAATACTGCCACATATGGTTGACGGGGCCGGAACCTTTGCCCATGTCAAAGCCGGCGGCGAGAGCGCCGGTTAGGTAGGCCTTGCCGGCGTTGACGGCATCGGCAAGATCCATGCCCTGCGCCAATGCGCAGGCGATGGCGGACGAGAGCGTGCAGCCGGTGCCGTGCGTGTTGTCGGTCTCGATGCGCTTGTGGCGGAACCACGTGGTGAGCGGATCGCCCAGATGGTTGCCCTCGTCATCGAGCGGCGCGGGCTCTGCTAGCACATCGTTGGCCTCGTTGACAAAATGCCCGCCCTTAACGAGGGACGCGCACCCAAAGCGGCGGGTGAGGAGCATGGCGGCATTTTGCTGCGTGCGCTCGGAATCGACTTCGTAATCGAGCAGCGCCATGGCCTCGGGAATATTGGGCGTGATAACGGTCGCCAGTGGGAACAGGCGGCGTGTAAGCGCTTCGGCGGCGTCTTCGGCGATGAGGCGAGCGCCCGAGGTGGCGACCATGACGGGGTCGACGACGATATTTTGTGCATCCCAGGCGCTCAAGTGGTCGGCGATAACCTCGATAATCTCGGCAGAGGAAACCATGCCGATCTTGACTGCGTTGGGGCGAATGTCGTCAAAAACGGCATCGATTTGCGCCGCGACGATATCTGGGGCGATATTCTGCACGGCGGTGACGCCTAGGGTGTTTTGTGCGGTGATAGCGGTGATGGCTGTCTCGGCATACAGGCGGTGCGCCGTGATGGTCTTGATGTCGGCCTGAATGCCGGCACCGCCGCTGGAATCGGATCCTGCGATGGACAGGACGGCAGGTACCTTACTGCGATCCATGTTCGCTCCCTTGTTCGGTCGGATTCAAATGGGTCTTTTATCCCGCATTATAAAGATGCCCGGGCCGGCTGTATGCCGAACCCGGGCGGGCGATGCAATCTTTACGCAAATGTTAGCAAATGTTCACAAGTCAACAATTGACGAACACCTTGTGGCCGATTGTGGCTCCGTTGGCGAGTTAATCCTCCATGCCCAAGTCGATCGTGGTGCCCTCGAACACCTTGTTGACGGTGCGGACGGCGCACATCTTGCCACACATGGTGCAAGTGCCCTCGGTGGCGGCGGGGGACTCCTCGTAGCGCTTCTTGCCCGTAACCGGGTCGAGCGCGCACTTCCACATGGCGTCCCAGTCGAGCTTGCGACGTGCCTGGCCCATCTTGTCGTCCATGTCGCGGGCGTGGGGCACCTTCTTGGCGATATCGGCGGCGTGTGCGGCGATCTTGGTGGCCATGAGGCCATCGAGCACGTCCTGGGCGTTGGGCAGGCACAGGTGCTCGGCGGGCGTCACGTAGCACAGGAAGTCGGCGCCGGAACTGGCGGAGATGGCGCCACCGATGGCTGCGGTGATGTGGTCGTAACCCACGCCGATATCGGTCACCAGCGGCCCGAGCACATAGAACGGGGCGTTGTGGCACAGGCGCTTCTGCAGTTTCATGTTGGCGGCGATCTCGTCGAGCGCCATGTGGCCCGGGCCCTCGACCATAACCTGGACGCCGGCGGCCCAGGCGCGCTTGCACAACTTGCCGAGCTCAATCATCTCGGCGGTCTCGGTGGCGTCGTTGGAGTCGTAGAGGCAGCCTGGGCGGCAGGAGTCGCCGAGCGAAATCGTTACGTCGTACTCATGGCAGATTTCGAGCAGCTCGTCGTAGAACTCATAGAAGGGGTTCTCGTTGCCGGTGACCTCCATCCAGCCAAACAGCAGCGAGCCGCCGCGGCTCACGATGTTCATGAGACGGCCGGTCTCCTTAAAGGTCTTGGTGACCGACTTGTTAATGCCGCAGTGGATGGTCATAAAGTCCACGCGCGCGCACGACTTCGAACAGGTCGTCCTTGGTGAGCTTGACCAGCGGCTTTTCCATGTAGCCGATGGCGTCGTACATGGGGACGGTGCCTACCATGAGCGGCGTCTCGTCGATGAGCTGCTGGCGGAACTGGCGCGTCTTGCCCGAGTTGGAGAGGTCCATGATGGCGTCGGCGCCGTAGTCCTCGGCGATCTTGACCTTCTTCCACTCCTCGGCGGCATCGGCCTTGTCGCCCGAAATGCCCAGGTTGACGTTGACCTTGGTGGACAGGCCCTCGCCGACACCAAAGGCGCGCATGCCCTTTTTGATGTGCACGATATTGGCGGGAATGGCGATGCGGCCGTCTGCCACGCGCTCGCGGATGTACTCGGGGTCGCGATGCTCTCGCTCGGCGACTTCCTTCATCTGCGGCGTGATCTGCCCTGCGCGGGCGAAGTCGATTTGCGTGACGAGCTTGGGCTCGGTCTGTGTGCTCATTGGCACGGCTCCCTTCGTTGGCATTACCCATATCAGGTTTGCGGGTCAGGGCGGGCGCGCCCAATCTCAGCCTGCCGTCTTGTCCCGCAAGCTCCCCGTTTATGTCATGGGCTCAAGTATAGCCTGAATGGGTACGATTGGGCCAACGAGCGTGCCTGTGGGGAGGCGAACATGGAAGACAAGCATCTATATCGAGAGACACAATGGGACGTATCGGCCGAGGAGGGCCGTGCGCACCATGGGTTGGTCGCGATTGGCTTTGCGGTGCTTGCCGTGCTGGTGATTGCCTTTTGTATTTGGACGTTTGGCGGTCGCGGCGGCGCTGCCTGGGAGTTTGAGGCCGACGAGGCCCTGCCGATCATGACGGTGAAGGTCGCGGGCGGCAATACCGTTGCCGCGCCGGGCGACTATTGGTATCCGCGCGATGAGTTTATGCAACTGCAGCTGAGCGGCGGGTCTATTCCTGGCGAGGAAATCGAACGCGTGACGTTTGATGCGGCGCTCAAAACGTTGACGGTGAAGCTCAAAGATCAAGGGGATGTGCCCACGACGATGGATATCGCGCTGACGGAATGGCGCCTGGAGCCCCCGTCGGGCGTCAAGGTATCCGAGGTGGAGCATGTCAAAATTACCTATCAGGATGGCTCGCCAAATGAAATTGCCAAAGCCGACGGCTTGGCGGAATAGACGCCGTGCCTAGGCAGCACATTCAAAAGTAGCGGTGGTCCTACAAGGCCTGTTCGTTCAGGAAGACCAAAGTGTTTTTATTTGAAAGCTC
>CABUMZ010000091.1 GCA_902492825.1 uncultured Collinsella sp. | reverse complement strand
ATTCTGTGAGCGGTCGATTTGTAGCTGTAAACGGTAGAGCGTTTGCCTGCTCTGACAACCTGCCAGCTAGATGGCGTAATTAGTAGCGACCGGTATATAGCATGATGTTTATACATCAACATTTAAATTCGCGGGAAACTGCCTCGGCACAAACAGCGCCCCGCTCGCCAGTCTTAGAACAAACCACCACAAAGGCGCGCGTCCCCTTTGCGGTGGCCCTCGCTCGATCGCTACAGCAGATGTTCCTCGATAAAGATCGCGATGCCGTCTTCGTCGTTGCTGGCGGTTACATAGTCCGCGGCGGCGCGGGTGGCCTCGCTGCCGTTTGCCATGGCCACGCCCACGCCGGCGTCGGCCACCATGCAGGTGTCGTTATCCGCGTCGCCAAACACGCAGATGTTCTGGAGCCCCACGTCGTTAAGCTCCGCCACGCGCACAAGGCCGCGCGTCTTGGACACGCGCGGATCCATGAACTCGTAGAGGCGCTGCGTGGTTTGCAGGGCGGCTGCCTTGACGGTGTCGTCGACGAACGTCGATGCGCGCTCGATGACCTGCGGCATCACCTCGGGCGCCATGGTAAACATCACCTTGGGCTGCGGTTCGCGCAAGAACTCGGCAAAATCGACCACCTTATAGGGCACGCCATCGACCTGCGACAGGTGCTCCACGCACGCATTGCTCTCGGGAACGTAGAACACGCCGTCTCGGGGGCAAACGGGCGTTGCCGGAAGGTCCGCCATGTGTTTGCAGATGCGCGCGATGGTTTCGCCCGGCAGCGGGTAGCTCAGCTCGTTGATGCCGTGCGCGCGGTCGATGACCTCGGCGCCGCCACAGCCCACCATCACGTCCACCAGGCCGTCGATGCCCCAGAGCTCATACATGGCCTCGGTCGCGTGGGCGTCGCGCCCGGTGCACAGGCCAAAGAGCACGCCGCGCTCGCGCAGGGCGCGGATCGCCGCCACGGTGCGCGGGGACACCGTGTGCCGGCTCGTGAGCAGCGTGCCGTCGATATCACAGAACACGGCTTTGATGTGGCTGAAGGTGGTGTCCATGGGAGCCTTTCTGGGTTGTACGGCGGTGTGGGGTGTATTCGCAAACGGCGTACATGGTATACCAAGGCGCAGGCGCGGCCCGTCAAAGCAAAAACCACCACAAAGGTGCCTGGCCCCTTTGTGGTGGAAATGACGTTTGCGGGCCAAACCATCACAACATTCGATGTTTTTCGGCAAAATCGCGATTTTCATCGAATGTTGTGATGGTCTTTACTGCCTTGCGGCACGATCAAAATGCCGGCGCCCAAACAGCAGCAACGCCGCGGGGACTGCTGTCACGACCATGCCCGCACCAACGAGCGTCTGCTGCACGCCAAACGTCGCCGCCAGCCACGGGGCAATCGCCAGCGGCGCCACGCCGGCGAACATGTTGCCAAAGCCCATGACCGAGTTGACGCGACCGAGTTGCTCGAGCGGCGCCGTCGTTTGCACGATGGTGTTGTGGAGCGGGTTGACGACACCCCAAGCTATGCCCAGGGCGACCTGGCCGACAAGGGCCACACCCACGTACGGCGTCCCCACATAGAGCAGGCTTCCCAGGCCCACGGACATAAGTGCCACGAGCATCGTTTTAAGGTTGACCAGGTGCGGCGGCAAGCGGAGCGCGAGCACGGCACCCAGCACCGCGCCCACACCTGAAGCCGACGAGAGCCAGCCCATCCACTCAACACCGACGTGCAGGACATCGCGATAGAAAAACGACTCCAGCGGATCGAAGGCCCCATAGCCAAAGTTCGAAAGAAAAATGATGCAGAAAAGTAGCGCGAGGACGCTGTTGGTGAAGACTGTCTTGATACTGGCTGCGAAGGTGGCGCGGGCGGACGTGCTGGGGCTGGAGCTTTGTCCCGCACGCTCCCCTTCCTCTGCCGAATCGGCATCCGCATGCCCGGCGACATGGCTGGTCTGCGGCCTAAAGCCCCAACCGACGATGAACGCCAGCGCGGTAAAGAGCATCATGAGCACAAACACCGCGCGCGACGACGCAGCAGCCGCGACAAAGCCGCCCAGCGTGGGGCCGACGATGATACTCACGTTTGAGAACATGGCAATGGCGGAGTTGATGTCTTTGAGCTCGACAGGGTCATTGGTGAGGTAGGCCGGATAGGACGTGGCGATGGGCTGAGCGAATCCCATCGTAAAGCCCAGAAACACCGCGCCGAGCAGGACGACGCCGGTCGCACTACCAAAGGCGATGATTGCCGTGCCAGTTGCGAGAGCGCCGATGATGCTCAGCAAGAAATGGCGGCGCGGACCCCAGGCGTCGAGTACCGCGCCACCCGCAAAGGATCCCAGGATCACGAAAACGTTCATGAACAGGACGGCCAGCGATGTCGCGACGACCGAGGCATCGTCTGCATAGGTGAGCGTTCCGATGACGCCGATAAAGTAGCTGGTCTGAAAACCGGTGTAGATGAGAAAGCGCATCGCCACCAGGCGCCTGGCCTGCGCGGACAGCGATGATTGAGGCTTTGAGAAAAGAGAGGCGAGCATGGAGACTCCTTGTTTCATACGAATACGGACGGCGGGCATTCGCCACCGCCTGTCAAATCAATCTATCCGCATGAAACATTAAGGACGCATCAAGCCTCTTTTTCTCCGTTTTTCGCCCGTCATGAACCACTTGGTAGATTGTAAGGCATGTCCCACACATCTACCAAAGCAAAAACCACCACAAAGGTGCCTGGCCCCTTTGTGGTGGTTGCGGCGTTTACGCTGGTTGAGACTTGGCTAGGCCAAATCGGCGCCGTTGGTGGCGATGACCTTCTTGTACCAGAAGAAGCTGTCCTTGCGGCTGCGGGCGAGTGTGCCGTTGCCGTCGTTGTCCTTGTCGACGTAGATAAAGCCGTAGCGCTTCTTCATCTCGCCGGTCGAGGCGCTCACCAAATCGATGCAGCCCCACATGGTGTAGCCCATCAGGTCCACGCCGTCCTCGATGGCAATCTCCATCTGCTTGATATGCTCACGCAGGTAATCGATGCGGTAGCTGTCGTGAATCGAACCGTCCGCCTCGACCTCGTCCACCGCGCCCAGGCCGTTCTCGACAATCATCAGCGGCACCTGGTAGCGGTCGTAGACCTCCTCCAGGTAGTAGCGCAGGCCCTCGGGGTCGATCGCCCAACCCCAATCGCTCTTCTTGAGATACTCGTTGCCGGCGCCACCAAAGATGTTGCCCTGCTCCAGCAGTACCGGGTCAGCCGTGGCCGTGGCGCTCATGTAGTAGCTAAAGCTGTAGAAGTCGACCTTGCCGGCGGCCAGCGTGGCGGCGTCCTCGGGCGAGACCTCCACGTGCACGCCTTCGCGGCGCCACACGCTGGGCGCCCACGAGGGATACGCACCGCGCACCTGCACGTCGCCACAGTAGAAGTTCATCTCGCGCTGCTGCTTTTGGGCGGCCAGGACGTCGGCCGGGTTGCACGTGTGCGGATAGCAGGCGTTGCCGGCGATCATGCAGCCGATCTTGTTCTGGGGATCGATCTGATGGCCCATGGTGACGCACTTGGCGCTCGCCAGGAACTGGTGGTGCAGGGCATCGAAGCGCGCCTGCGGATCGTCCCAGTCGCAGTCGCCAAAGGCCATGGGCGTGTCAGTCGCCTCGGGCACCATGCCGCCGCCCATCACGCCGCCAAAGCCGCCCACGAGCAGGCAATTGATCTCGTTAAAGGTGAGCCAGTAGCGCACCAGGCCCTTGTATTCGGTCATGACGGTGCGGGCGTAGTTGAGGTAGAAATCGATGAGCTTGGGATTCTTCCAGCCGCCGTAGTTTTTGGACAGGCCATAGGGCAGCTCGTAGTGGCTAAGGGTGACCATGGGCTCGATGCCCTGCTCCTGACAGGCCTGGAACACGCGGCGGTAGAACTCGATGCCGGCCTGGTTGGGCTCGGCCTCGTCGCCGTTGGGGAAGATGCGGCTCCAGTTGATGGACATGCGGTAGCACTTAAAGCCCATCTCGCCAAAGAGCTTGATGTCGTCGAGATAATGATGGTACATATCCACGGCCTCGTGGCTGGGATAGTGGTACTGGGGCAGAATGCCGTCGGTAATGTGGCGCGGCTCGGAGACCGTACCGCCAGTCATGATGTCGGGGACACCGAGGCCCTTGCCGTCCTCGTTGTATCCGCCTTCGCACTGATTGGCGGCAGTGGCGCCGCCCCACAGAAATCCATCGGGAAAAGCCATGTTGGCTCCTTTCGTACGTGTTGGGATGTTGCACGGGCGCCGAAACGGCGTCCGCAGGACCAATTTGCGTCCTGCTCGGGGTCCGCGCAGGAACCGCTGCCACGAAACCGGCCTATCTACTACGTTTTACCGCAAATCACCGACCACACCGCAATTGTCAATAATAAAACCGCAGGTAGAAGGCTTGACGGTTTTCGGAAAACCGCCGTGTGGTTAGTCCCTGCCACCTAAACGTAGTAGATAGGCCGGTTTCGTGGCGAGGCATGTTGCGGGACGCGCACGGACCGACCCATCGAAACTATGCCGGCTTAAGATATGCGGACGGAGCTGACGGAGACGACGTTTGCCCAGATAAAACCGACCAAAATAAACCTGTTCCTTATTGGCAGGTTTTAAAAGCCGGCAGGACGCTTGTCCCCGCCGGCCTGGTACCGAGTCTTTGTCGTTTGGGCTACTTGGCAGCCTCGGGCTTGTAGGTGACAAACTCGATTGCGAAGCCCACGGCGGCACCCACGAGCGAGGCAACGATAGCCCAGATCATGTGGTTGATGCCGTTAACACCGGAGGGATCGATGAAGGACAGCCAGTTGAAGACGCCCAGACCGCCGGACATGTACATCACGGCGCCGGAGATGCCGATGATGAGGCCGCCCACGGCAGAACCGATGCTGGCGTTGATGAAGGCCTTCTTATCGGGCAGGGCAACACCGTAGATAGCGGGCTCGGCGACGCCAAAGAAGAAGGCGGAGATCATGGCCGGCAGTGCGATGCCGCGGAACTTCTCGTCCTTGTTCTTGAGATACATGGCAAAGAGCACGGCGCCCAGCGAGAAAGAGTGGGCGATAACGGAGCCCAGAACGTAGTCGTAGCCCAGAGTGGACAGGTTGACCAGCGCGATGGGCACGAGGGACCAGTGGAAGCCAAAGATGACCAGGCACATCCAGAAGGCACCGACGAGGGTGCAACCCAAGATGGAACCGATCATGGGCAGGCCAAACAGCAGCGCGAAGAGCTCACCGAGCAGGTTGGTGATGAGCGTGGCAATGGGGCCAATGACCAGGTAGCCAAGGGTGACGGTGACGGTGACGACGATCAGCGGGGTGAAGAACATCTTCATAGAAGCGGGCATCCACTTCTTAACCCAGTGCTCGAGGGTAGAGCCGAACCAGATCATGAGCAGGATGGGGATAACGGAGCTGGTGTAACCCGAGGCGGGCATGATGAGCGGCAGGCCCAGGAACGTGGTGTACCAAGAGAAGGTACCGGCAAAGCCGAGCTCGACGGAGCCGACAACCTCACCCGAGGTCAAGGCAACCATGGTAGGGTACACCAAAGCAAAGGCGATGGCCATGCCGTTGAACTCGCTCATCTTGAACTTCTTGGCCGCGGTGTAGCCAAGCACCACGGGCAGGAAGTAGAACATGCCGTCGGCGACGGTGTAGAGCAGCGTGTAGGCGCCGTCGTTGGCAAAGCTCGGGACCAGGAAGGTAGCGAGCGCCAGCAGGCCCTTCATGATACCGGCAGCGGCGAAGGTGCCGAGCATGGGGGCGAAGATGCCCGAGATGAGGTCGATGATCACATCGGTAACGCCCTTGGGAGCGGCATCGTCGTCATCGGCGTCGACGGCGCCGCCGTCGCTAAAACCGCCGGCCTTGAGGACGGCGTCGTAGACGTCCTCGACGATGTTACCCACAACAACCTGGTACTGGCCGTTGGCATGCATGACCTTGATGACGTTGGGCAGCTCGGAGATTGCCTCGTCATTGGCCTTCGACTCGTCCTTGAGCTTAAAACGAACGCGGGTAATGCAGTGTGCGACGCATTTGACGTTGGACTTACCGCCAACCAGCTCTACGATCTGGGCAGCAAGATCGTCGTATTTACCTGCCATGATCTGTCCTCTCTTTTCCAAATTTCGACAAAAATATCCCCTACCGCGAGCCGGTACCTTGCCCGCAGTTAGAAACCAAAAAGAATTGTTGCAATTGCCGCCGGGCTGGCGGCTTTACTCATTCGGTCTGCGAAGCCGATCGCAGACGGTTGATATGCATCATCAGATACAAGAGCTCCTCGTCCGAGCAGCTCTGTTTGAACTCTTTCTCGAACACGCGGTTGATGGCATATGCGCACTGGTAGGCCTCGGGAAAATCGCGGGCGGCCTGCATGAACAGCGAGGAGTTCTCGGTCTGCGTGCACTTACCCTTGCAGAGGCGGCGGACCAAAAAGCGCAGGTGCGCAAGAAAGCGAATGTAGCAATACGACGCCGTGTCGAGCGAGCAGCCAAGCTGCTTTTCCACGGAATGGGTCACCTCGTCGAGCACGCGGGTGCTCTTCATGATGAAGTCCATGTCCTTGGCGCGGCCCATGCCGTCGACCTCGGCGTTAACGATGTGGAGCGCGATGCTCGTGGCCTCGTTCTGACCCAGCTTGGCGCCGGTGTGCTTTTGCACGATGGCGAGCGCGGCCTGGCCGATCTGGAGCTCACGCGGGTAGATGAAGGCCACCTCGTGCTCGAGCGGGTTGGGAGCGCTGAGTTGGTCGTCATCGCGCTGGACGGCAAACTGCAGGTGATCTGCCAGGATAAAGGGCGGCCACCGGATAGCTTGCAACCAAGCTGCTGTGACGCGAAGCAGGCAATGTCGCTCGCGGCGAGCAGGACGTCGTCGGGAAGCGTGCCGACCATATCCTGCAGGCTCTCGGGAACGTTATAGAATTTGCGCTGGATGAGGGACTCATCGGCAAGCTCGTAGGGCATCTCGTGAAAACCGATGCCCTTGCCAAAGACAACAACCTCTCGGCCGTCATCGCTGGCGGCAAGAGCAACGTTATTGTTGATCTTCTTTAAAATGAGCATGAAAAAACTCCTCGGACATCGGCGCTAGACGACGGGGCGATATTCCTCGTCTTCTATTATGCGCAAGTGATGCCTCCCGAGGAGTAACAAACTTGTGAGCACGTGGGCGATTGTAGGATGAAACTTGCATGCGACGTAAGCCCCATTGGCGCGAAAGTCCGCCGAACGGTAGGAAATCGCCTGTAAACGGCAAAACCACCACAAAGGTGCCTGGCCTCTTTGTGGTGGTTTTTGGCTGATGCCCCGATGTTACTCGCGCGGGGTGCCGTAGGGGTTGTACAGATCTGCGAGAGCGAATGTGCTGGTGGCGGGATTAAAGTCGAGTTCGAGCACGCAGCAGTTGCCGATGCGGTTCTTCATCTTGAGCGGTTCCACGCCCACGCCGCGCATAACCTGAGCCGCTGCGGCGCCATGGCTCACGCATAACACGCTCTCATGTCCGGGGCGTTGCATGAGCTCGGTGATGGTCGCCATGATGCGCTCACGAAACTCATCTTCGGCCTCGCCGTCATACTGCTTGTAAAAATCGCCGTACGGCAGGCGCGGATTCAAATCCTCGCTCGCGCCCTCAAACTTGCCAAAGTTCCACTCCTTAAGGCCCTTGACGCGCTCGTAAGGCTGACCGGGAAACGCAAGCTCAAGCGTGTCGCACGCACGCTCGGACGTGGAGCTGTACGCGTGGTCGAACGCAAGGCCACGCTCTCGCAGGGTCGCACCGACAGTTTTAGCCTGCTCGATTCCCAGCTCGGTAAGCGGCGAGTCACACCAGCCCTGCTTGCGACGAAGCAGGTTAAAGAGCGTTTGACCGTGACGCATAAAGTACAGCTTTGGCATGAGACCTCCGTAATCGCAATCGTTTGTCAGCGATTATGACACCTTGAGCCAACTTTAAGTCAAAGCCTTTTTTGCAAAAACCACCACAAGGGTGCTTGGCCCCTTTGTGGTGGAAATGACGTTTGCCCAGATAAAACCTGCCAAAACAAACCCGTCCCTTTTTGGCAGGTTATGGCAG
>CABUMZ010000090.1 GCA_902492825.1 uncultured Collinsella sp. | reverse complement strand
GATTTGATTGGAAATGGAGATGGTGCGAAGTGAAACTGTCGCAATTTAATGTGGTGCATGAACATAACGGAAGTCTTCTTATCATGAATGCGCGAACCGGCGGCATCCTGTCGTTAAATCCGGAATACGCGCAGAAATTCAAAAGGATTCAAGAAGGGGACGTTCGGGATGCCGATGATCTTGTCGCGGAGCTGATAAGGGGAGGCATCCTAGTCAATGAGGAGAGGGACGAGCTTGGGGAGATCAGGTTGCAAAGTCGCGCCGCGCGCTTTGCGAATACTGCTCTGTCCCTTACCATTGCGCCAACGATGGCTTGCAACTTTTGCTGTCCCTACTGCTATGAAAAGGGACAGGCGTACACGACGATGGGCGAGGAGGTTTTGACACAGCTCTCCAAGTTCGTGAAAGATTACTATCCTGGTATCGCAAGTCTCTCAGTTGGATGGTACGGCGGCGAGCCTCTGCTCGGAATGAAGATGATCGAACGGATTACGTCGGATCTGAAAGATGTCGTGGGGCCAACGTGTGAATATTCCGCATCGATAGTGACAAATGGCTATCTGCTGACGCCTGATGTTGCAAGGAGGCTCGCGGCATGTGGTGTGACGAGCGCGCAAGTGACTATAGATGGATCGAAGTCGGATCACGATTCGAGAAGGATTCTTCACGACGGAAGCCCTACATACGAACGTATTCTCAAGAACGTCAAAGAGTGTGCCGACATCATCGATATTTCGATAAGGAGCAACGTCGACAAGACCAACATCGAGGCCGCTCAAGAGCTATTGGATTATCTCGAGCTAAATGGCCTGATGAATAAGGTTCACTTCTATTTAGCCCCTGTTGACGATATCAATCAGGTATGTGCGAACGACAGCCACTGCTTTACTGTAAAAGAGTTCTCGTATGAGGAGACTGAGTTTTATAAAAGGGCAATTGCGCGGGGTTTCAAAGTTCAACCTTTTGGTGGGACGAATTTCGGGATATGTTGCGCCGTTGGAATCAACTCGTACGTGGTTGATCCCGTCGGAGATTTGTATAAGTGCTGGGATGACATTGGAATGAAGGAGCGGAGGGTCGGAACTATTTTCGAGCCGCCAATGTTGAGCAAGAACATGATTAACTGGATGGCATATGAGCCGGATGACCCGGAATGCCAAGAGTGCTTTGCTTTTCCCATGTGCATGGGAGGGTGCCCCAACCACGCCTTAAACGGTGAGGGGAAACGTTGCGTTTCCTTCCGGTATGATGCCGAGCAAAAAATGCTGCTCTCCCAGATGATGAATACGGCAAAACGGGGTGCGGGGCAAAATGAGGCTGATGCTTAATCTCTGTAGAAAATATATACTGGGCGGTCGATTCTACGCCTATCTTGTCGTAACAGTTTTGGTCGGGCTGCTTGCGCTTGCGGGTCCCTTTCTTACCGGCATAGTGGTAAACCGATTGGCGATGCCGGCCAGCGCCGATCTTGCCGCCGTTCTCGTTTGTTGCCTTATTTTGGTTGCGGTCCAAGCGGTTCGAGCGGGACTAGTGTATTGCTCAGAGATGCTGTACATCAACCTTCAGTCGCATGCGGGGTTCGGCTTAAATGCGGATACGCTTGAGCACGTGAAGCACCTTCCCC
Source organism: uncultured Collinsella sp. (assembly GCA_902492825.1). Taxonomy (GTDB): domain Bacteria; phylum Actinomycetota; class Coriobacteriia; order Coriobacteriales; family Coriobacteriaceae; genus Collinsella. The sequence continues at coordinate 6,587 of CABUMZ010000090.1, read as the reverse complement.
AGGCATTCTTCGAGGGCTTCAACGCGTCGTATTATAACCAGCAAATCAATCACGACGCTAATGACCTTGTCATCTTCGTAATCAACTCGGTTGTGGGGGTTTCAAGCAACGTTATCACCCTTTTGTCCGCCCTGTTTGTTCTCGGTAGCCTGAATATCAAGTTGAGTGTGGTCTGCCTTGTTCTTGCGGCAGCGAGTGCCGCTTTTTATGCGGTTTCACGCGCAAGGCTGTTTGAGAGAAGTTTTGACGTACAAGAGCAGAGCGCGAGGTTTTTTTCCTGTCTACAAGATCAGTTGGAGAAAGTTGATTTCATCCGCAAACATGCTTTGTTCGATAGGTCCCGCGCTGTACTGGTCGAAGCTTTTAATGGGCTCTATCCAACGATGAGAGCAAATCAGGAAGTAGGGTCTAGATTTACCTTTGGCAACGCGTTGGTCGCTTCCGCCGCTCAAGGATGTCTTCTTGCTGTGGGCGCGGTTGAAGTGATGGGCGGGAGACTGTTGCCTGGTTTTCTCGTGACTGCTGTTGGATATTATTCGAACTTAAGCTCAGCGGTACAGTATTTGTTGGGCTGGGGAAGGGATTACCAGACTAATCGCGTATGCTATGAGCGGCTGAAAAGAATTTGGGATGTCCCGGTTGAAGCGAATGGCAAATTGGCGCTTGATCCGATTGAGGAAATCCGTCTTGAGAACATCAAGCTACGTTATCCAGGGGCGGAAAGGGTCGCTTTAAGCATTGAGGGGCTCGTGTTTTCCAGGGGTCGGCTATATGGAATCTCGGGGCCGAATGGTTCGGGGAAGAGCTCACTGCTGTCAGTGATATTGGGGTTATATCCAGATGACACAGAAGGGGCCGTTCGCTACGACGGGGTGTCACAGCGTTGCATCGACCGATACGCATTGCGGCGGTGTCGAGTCAGCATTACGGAGCAAGAACCCCCTATCGTTGAGGGGACGATTCTCGATAATCTTACGCTGCTTTCTGATGATTACGAGATGGATAAGCTGAATCGGATGCTTGCCATATTGGGGCTAGACGAAATGATTGCCTCTGTGGAGAACGGGGCAGCGGCGATGCTTGACGGCGGGAAAGGAGGGGTGTCCGGCGGGGAGAAGCAAAAGATTGCAATTGTGAGACAGCTGTTGAAATCGCCGGACGTTATGCTTTTTGATGAACCGACCTCAGCACTTGATGCGAAGAGTCGAGGCGCGCTGATCAAATTGCTTCACGAAGTTAAGAGAGACCATATTGTAATCGTTGTCACTCATGACGAGGAGATGCTTGCCGCCTGTGACGAGGTCATTTCGATGCCTGGATGATTATCGGATTGTGACGTTGAAGACCAAGAAGCTCGAAATGGCGTGGATTATGGGTAGGTCTACGGGTACGCCGTCGGTGTCCTGAGACTCAGCCGCTCGGCAAGAAGGTTTTATAGCGTGTTTGCCCAGGGGGGGTCCCTTTGTCCGGTAGTGACAAGGGGACCTTTCTTTTGCTCCCCTCTTGCGGCGGAGGGGGACACCATGCGCCTATGCAGGACGAACTGCGCGTTCTTGTCGAATGATGGGCTATGTGTAGAGATGATGGTCTCGGGTAGAGGCCGTGTCGCACTCGGCTGCGACGAACCAGGCATTCAATCTTCATCCGGGAGGGCCTTGGCAAGACGAGCAGGGCGAAGACCTTGGCGACGTTCGAGGGCCGTGTGACGCCCGGCTCCACGCTCATCCACGACATGGAGGGCGCGCACATGACGCTTGTCAACAAGCTGTCACTGAAGAGCCAGCGCTACAACGCGAAGCTGCTCAAGTGCGTTCCCGACGGCCAGAACCCGCTGGGGCTCGTGAACCGGATGCGCTACTTCATGCAGAGCTTCCTGAGGGTTCACCCCGGCTCCAACCGGGACGACATGCAGGGCTGTGGCTATGAGTCCGCCCGAGGACAAGCTTGAGAAGGTCGCGATGGTGCTCGATCGGGCAATGCGATACCCGAAAACGCTCAGGGTTCAGGCAGTTCTATGCAAGAAGGCCCAGCTCAGATGAGTTCGACGAGTAATATTTATCAACACAGTGCAAGGGGGATTTTATTTGTATTTCATCCGTGTTGAGCTTCACACGGTGCGCGACTCATCGCAAACTGGCGGTCGCAGCGGAAAGAAAACCGACTGTAGACGAACGATCGAAATCGGGAGCAGATAGCCACCGGATGCTTTTCGGTCTCCTACGCGTCGACCTCCGCGATTTCTTCTGCGTCTCGCCAAGTTGAAAGGAGCGATGTCGAAAACTCCTTTTCGGTTAGCGTCAAGACATCCTTCACGCAAAACCCTTTCAATTTGTCAGGAAGCCCAAAGCGTGCTTTTCTCCTAATCGAACTGGCAACTCGCTTCAACGCGGTCTTGTTCTTGTCCTCGTTGTATACCAAAACAAAGACGCAGTGCTCGCGAAACCATCTCGTCCTCTTTCCCCACAGGTCCGAGCAGATCAAAACGCTGTCCTTGCACTTCTCGATGAGGGCGTCCCTTTGGCCAAGATTGATACCAAGCTCTTCGTCATCCTTGGGATTGAGCCTCTTCCCCAGCGTCTCCTTCAGACTGCCGTTCTTAAATTCGACTAGATATAACGTTTCCCGGTCGCAATACAGCGCATCGGCGGAGCGCGGGAGTTGCATCCACCTATTGACCTTTTTGCAGTAGCATTCTTTAACAGAGTCAAAATTGACAACAGGGAAATCGTCATCCACAAGAGAGACGCTCCCGTCTCTGGATGTTTTGGAGATGGTCGACGTGCAGTCCCTTAGGATACAGGTCCTGCAACGGGAGCAACCATCGCTGCCATCTGGCACCGCGGGAGAGTTCGGATGAGGGCAGGAGGCGCACAGGTCGCTACTCAAGGCCGTACTCCTCCCTCTCAAGCGTATCAAAAGGAGCCGCCAGCTTCTCGTAGGCGACCTCAGTCGAGCCGGTTATATCGGCAAAGCGAGAGCGTCCATCAGTGCAGGTCTCCGCAAGATAATATGAGCACAATCCATCAACAGCGTGCTTCTTAGAATACACTTCGATCGCATTCAGGAAATATGGACTATGGGTGCTCATTAAGACGTGCATCCCGAGCTCTTTCTGGAGCAGCACGATTATCTCGGCGAAGGCCAGCTGCCATGCAGGATGAAGATGAATCTCGGGTTCATCGAGGATAATAGTCCCTCCGGCATCTAGCGCGCCGGACTTCAAGAGCACCTTCATGATGGCGAACGTCTTCAAGCCAGCAGAAAGGTTCCCAGGCTCCAACCCCCGAGCGAAGCCCTCTTCGAGATACGTAAGGTGACCGCGACTTTCGCTCCTCTCGAAATGCCCCGGACATAAGGAGGAAACCTTGTCCATGAGAACCTTCAGGTGTCGCTCCTTCGCGATCTCTTCGAACAGCGAGGACTCGCTGTCATCGTTACGGATGGTCGCCTGAATCAAATCTTGCCGCAGCTCCTCCTGGTGTCCAAGGAGGGGCTTGAACCGAAAAGCGGGGCCGTAGGGTCCTCCGAGAGAATCGATCAGGAACGGGTCGTCCAGATAATGCGCCCTGAATCGCAAAACCCTCCTATCGTGCACCTCCGCCACCTCGTCACTTGCAACCGAGAAAACCGTAGATGCGTCCTTTATCTGGAGTTCGACCTTCCCGGGCTCTTCGCCGAAAACCGAATTGATCTGGCCGTTGAACTCGCTTCGGAACCTGTTTGTCGCAATCGCACGAAATACCTCATCATCGGAGATATCCATGATCTCGATAATCTGATCGGCAACTCCTGCTACGCCATTCGTGAAATCGGATTCGATCTCACGGGAGATCTCCTCCCCGTAATACTCCTTTATCTCATCAATAAGCTCGTCCCTCGTGCACTCGCCCGAAAAAACCCTGTCGATGAAACTATTCATTCTTCCAGCAGTTCGCCTGTGGCGAGACGTGGAGTCGAGAGGGCTTCCCACATATGCCTTCCTGATGGCGCGCTCAACACTATTGCGCCTCATGCGGTCGATTTTGTTCTCCGAATCGGACATGCTGTTGAAGGCCGCATAAAGCGCTTTTCCAACCGTGCTTTTCCCCGTCCCGTTCTCCCCGGCGATCACGGCAATACCATTAATCTCGATATCGGCCTCAGCGACCCTGCCGATGTTTTTCATCTTGATTTTCAATGCATATCACCAGCTCTAAACTCGCGAGACTCAATAGCTCGATTATCGCACAGAGAGATCGACTTCTCGAGGACTCCCTAAATGGAACGCGCGGTGAGGACATGGCTCGCCGCCGTCCGCTTCGCGTTCGCGCGGGGGAAGGTGACGACCAGGGACCTCTCCGGGCTCATCGAGAGGAGCGCCAGATTCTCCTCGTCCATTTGAACTGTATCGTATTCAAGGACACTTGACTTAGAGGAATGGCGTTGAGCGGCGATAATCGTTTCAGCGCCAAAAAGAAAGGAGTGTCAGTCATGGCAGACGGGCCCTCCTACACAGCGGGGTACCGCGCCGAGGCCGCAGACTTCGCCGCCGCGTCGGGGAAGCCCATCGCCCAAGTGGCAGCCGACCTCGGCATCAACGAGAAGACCCTGGGAAGATGGGTGACGGTCAGGAAGAAGGAGCTGACCAACCACCCGGTCGCGGCGGCCGCAAGTGCATGCGCGAGCTCGAGCCCGAGAACGAGCTCCTAAAAGGCCCCGACCTCACATGAACTGCCTCCCATTTCTTGGATACGAGAAATGGGAGGCCCTTTTATGGCTGGAAACGCTTTGTACGACGTCGGTCTGAGGCTGCGCGCGGCCGAGCTGTACGACATGGGGCGAGGCCGCGCATCGATTGCGGCTCTGCTCGGGATACCAGAGGAAACCGTGAGAAAATGGCTAGACATCTACAGATCAGCAGGCATCGAGGTTCTAGCTATGATGGGAAAGAAGCACGCCGCCTACTCGTTTGAGACGAAGCTGGCCGCCGTCAGGGCGGTCGTTGACGAGGGCATGACGAAGCCCGAGGCCATGGCGAAGTTCGGGATAGCCTCGCCGAGCTCTCTCAAGAAATGGCTTAAGGCATACAGGGAGGAAGGTCCGGAGGCGCTCAGGCCGAAGCCCAAGGGGAGGCCGAAAGGCTCCGGCTCCCCGGCCAAGGAGATGACGCGCGAGCAGGAGCTCGAGCGGAGGGTCCGGAAGCTCGAGGCCGAGAACGCCTACTTAAAAAAATCGATAGCCCTGAAGGCAGAGAAGCGCTCCCGAACCGAGAGAAAGCGGTTGTCGTGAGCGGGCTTTCAGGGCAGTACCCACTCGTTGACCTGCTGGAATGCGCCGGCTTGGCGAGGTCGAGCTACTATTACGCGCTTTCGCACCCCAAGGCGCCCACCAGGCCCGAGCTCTGGGAGGCCGCCGCCGAGATATTCTCGCGCACCGCCAACGGGTGCGGCCACAGGCAGATCGCCATGTGCCTGCGAGCCGAGCAAGGCGTGCGCATAGCCGACAAGACGGCGCTCAAGATGATGCACGAGATGGGTATCAGCTGCGGGATCCGCCGCGAGACCGATTACCACAGGTACAACTCCTACAGGGGCAAGGTCGGCAAAACCTTCGAAAACGTCATCGGCAGGGACTTCGAAGCCGACGGGCCCTGGCAGAAGATGGGCACCGACGTCACCGAGTTCAAGCAGCCCTGGGGCAAGGCCTACTTCGCGCCGATCTACGACTTCGGCAGCAAGGAGATCGTCGCTTGGTCCACGTCGCTGCACCCCGACATGGCCCAGCAGCATGAGCTGCTCGACGAGTTCATATCCAGGAAGCCCGAGGGTGCCAGCCCGATACTGCACTCCGATATGGGCTGGCAATACCAGCAGGCCGGGTGGTGCAGCAGGCTGGAGAAGGCCGGCGTGGTGCAGAGCATGTCCCGGAAGGGCAACTGCATCGACAACGGGGCGACCGAGCAGGTGTTCGGCCACATGAAGGACGAGCTCTTCAGGGGGAGGGAATGGCTCTGCTTCGAAGACTTCAAGAGAGACCTCGACGAATACGTCGTCCACTGGAACACGAGAAGGAGGCAGGTTAAACTAAAGGGACTGACCCCGGAGGAGTTCCGGAATCAGTCCCTATGTGCGGCGTAGGCCGCTAATTAGCCCGTCCAAGAATTGGGATGCAGTTCAACATTGGAGGCCGGGGCCCGTAGATTTTGGAATATGCCTAGAAATCTACCGCGGTTGAGTGCTACTCGGCGTCGGCGAAGCCGTTGGGGTTGTGGCTCTGCCAGTTCCAGCTATCGCGGCACATGTCCGCGATGTCGTATTGGGCCTTCCAGCCCATCATGCGCTCGGCCTTGGAGGCATCGCACCAGTTGGCAGCGATGTCGCCGGCGCGGCGCTCGCGGATCACGTAGGGCAGCTCCTTGCCACAAGCCTTGGAGAAGGCGGCGACGACCTCGAGTACCGAGGTGCCGGTGCCGGTGCCCAAGTTAAAGATCTCGACGCCGGTCTTGCCGTTCATCCAGTTAAGGGCGGCAACGTGACCAGAGGCCAGATCGCACACGTGGATGTAGTCGCGCACGCCGGTGCCGTCGGGGGTGGGGTAGTCGTTGCCAA